>JBBRIY010000247.1:0-4550 GCA_038220215.1 Propionibacteriales bacterium | reverse complement strand
CACCAAGTCGGTCGAGCAATCGATCGCCGACACCGACGAACCCGAGTACCAGCTGAAGAAGTCCCTGACCGCCCTCGACCTGACCGTCTTCGGCGTCGGCGTCGTGATCGGGGCCGGCATCTTCACCCTCACCGGACGGGCTGCACACGCTGTTGCCGGGCCGGCGATCGTGGTCAGCTTCGTGATCGCGGCATTCTGCTGTGCCCTCGCAGCCATGTGTTACGCCGAGTTCGCCTCCACGGTGCCGGTCTCTGGCTCCGCCTACACCTTCTCCTACGCATCGCTCGGCGAGATCTTCGCCTGGATCATCGGCTGGGACCTGATCCTCGAGATGTTCCTCGGTGCGTCCGTCGTGGCCCAGGGCTGGAGCGCCTACTTCGGCAAGTTCCTCTCACTGCTCGGCGTGACGCTGCCGAAGGAGATCACCTACGGCGGCGTGATCGACCTGCCCGCCGTTGTGCTGGTGCTGCTCCTTGGCCTCCTCGTCACCGTGGGGATCAAGGAGTCGCTGCGCGTCAACCTCGTGCTGGTGGCACTGAAGCTGTTCGTCGTGCTCTTCGTGATCGTCGCCGGCATCGGGTTCATCAACCCCGCGAACTACAGCCCGTTCATCCCGCCCGAAGCCGCCACGGCCGCGGCCGGCAGCGCCACCGAATGGGCGACTCAGCCGTTGCTGCAGTGGCTCACCGGTGCGGCACCGACCACCTTCGGCGTCGGCGGCGTCCTCGCCGGAGCCGCCCTGGTGTTCTTCGCCTACATCGGCTTCGACGTGGTGGCCACCACCGCGGAGGAGACGAAGAACCCGCAGCGCGACCTGCCGATCGGCATCATCGCCTCGCTTGCGATCTGCACCGTCCTGTACTGCGCGGTCGCGCTCGTCGTCACCGGCATGGTGCCCTACGACAAGCTCGATCCGAGCGCAGCGCTCGCGAACGCCTTCGCCTTCCACGGGCAGGCCTGGATGGCGACGCTGATCTCCGCCGGCGCGGTCGCCGGCCTGACCACCGTCGTCCTCACCTTGATGATCGGCGCAACCAGGCTGATCTTCGCGATGTGCCGCGACGCGCTGCTACCGATGGGCCTTGCCAAGGTGCACCCCAAGTACCGCACCCCGTGGCTGATCACCATCATCGTCACCGTCGTGGTCGCGGTGGTCGCCGGCCTCACCCCGGTGGGCGTGCTCGAGGAGATGGTGAACATTGGCACGCTGTCGGCGTTCGTGCTGGTCTCAGTCGGGGTCGTGGTGCTGCGCAAGAAGCGTCCCGACCTGAAGCGGTCGTTCACGGTGCCGCTGTCCCCCTATGTGCCGATCCTGTCCGCCGTGATCTGTTCCTACCTGATGATCAACCTGTCGGTGGAGACCTGGCTCCGGTTCCTGGTCTGGCTCGCCATCGGCTTCGTCATCTACTTCGCCTACTCCCGCAGCCACTCCCGTCTGGAGACCGGCGCCAGCATCCATCCGGACATGCTGAAAGCCATGGAAGAAGGCCATGCACCGGCCAATCCGGGCGACCTGAGGTAGCCCCCGCGACCATCGATTTCGCCGAAGGCCAGCCTTCCCGTCACGGGCCAGCACCCAGGGGCTGGCCCTCGGAGCGAGGGCTGGCCCTCGGCGGTCGAAGGGGTGGCTGGTGCTGCGGGAGAGGGCGTGCGCTGCCTCCGGTAAGCTTGGATGGTTCCCGATCCAAGACGGAGTTTCTCCATGCCCTCACGCCATGACCTGCGCAATGTCGCGATCATCGCCCACGTCGACCACGGCAAGACCACCCTGGTGGACGCCATGCTCTGGCAATCCGGCGCGTTCCGCGCCAACCAGGACGTCAACACCAGGGTTATGGACTCGACGGACCTCGAGCGCGAAAAGGGCATCACGATCCTCGCGAAGAACACCGCCGTCGACCACAAGCTCGACGACGGCACCACCGCAACCATCAACATCATCGACACCCCCGGCCACGCCGACTTCGGTGGCGAGGTCGAGCGTGGGCTCGAAATGGTGGACGGGGTGCTGCTGCTGGTGGACGCTTCCGAGGGACCGCTGCCGCAGACCCGCTTCGTGCTGCGCAAGACTCTGGCCAAGAACCTGCCGATCATCGTCGTGATCAACAAGGTCGACCGCCCGGACGCCCGCATCGCCGAGGTCGTCGACGAGGTGTACTCGCTCTTCATGGACCTGCTCGAGGACGACGAGGCCCACCACCTCGACTTCCCGATCATCTACTGCGCCGCCAAGGCCGGACGCTCCTCGATGAACCGGCCCGAAGACGGCGGGATGCCGGACAACAAGGACCTCGAGTCCCTGTTCACGCTGATCATGGAGACCATCCCGGCGCCGGTGTACACCGAGGGCGCTCCACTGCAGGCACACGTCACCAACCTGGACGCCTCCCCTTACCTCGGCCGGCTCGCCCTGATGCGCATCGTCGAAGGCACCATGAAGCGCGGCCAGACAGTCGCCTGGTGCCGCCACGACGGCTCCATCACCAACGTCCGGCTCTCCGAGCTGCTGATCACGAAGGCGCTCGACCGCGTCCCGTGTGACGAGGCCGGCCCCGGCGACATCGTTGCCATCGCCGGCATCCCCGAGATCACCATCGGCGAGACCCTCGCCGACCCGAACAACCCGATCCCGCTGCCGCTGATCCACGTCGACGAGCCGTCCATCTCGATGACCATCGGCATCAACACCTCGCCGCTGGCCGGCAAGGTGGGCAGGCTGCTCACCGCACGGCTGGTGAAGAACCGCCTCGACACCGAACTGGTCGGCAACGTCTCGATCCGGGTGCTGGACACCGAGCGTCCCGACACCTGGGAGGTGCAGGGACGTGGCGAGCTGCAGCTGGCCGTGCTGGTGGAGATGATGCGCCGCGAAGGCTTCGAGCTCACCGTCGGCAAGCCGCAGGTGCTGATCCGCGAGATCAACGGCAAGCTCCACGAGCCGGTCGAGCGGCTCACCGTCGACATCCCCGAAGACCACGTCGGCACGATCACCCAGCTGATGGGCACCCGCAGGGCGCGCATGGAGCAGATGGTCAACCACGGCACCGGCTGGGTTCGCGTCGAGTACGTCATTCCGGCCCGCGGCCTGATCGGCTTCCGCACCGAGTTCCTCACCGAGACCCGCGGCACCGGCATCATGCACCACGTGTTCGAGGGCTACGAGCCCTGGGCCGGCGAGATCAAGACCCGCCAGTCCGGCTCGCTGATCGCTGACCGCACCGGCGTTGTCACCGGCTACGCCCTGTTCAACCTGCAGGAGCGCGGCAGCCTGTTCGTCGCTCCGGGCGATGAGGTCTACATGGGCATGATCGTCGGGGAGAACCCGCGTCCCGACGACATGGACGTGAACCCCACCAAGGAGAAGAAGCTCACCAACGTCCGGATGTCGACCGGTGACGAGCTGGAGCGGCTGATCCCGCCGCGCCTGATGAGCCTTGAGCAGTCGCTGGAGTACTGCCGCGAGGAAGAATGCCTCGAGGTGACCCCGAAGACGGTGCGCATCCGCAAGCTCGTCCTCGACGCCAACGAGCGCGCCCGGACCCGCAGCCGCGCCAAGCGGCCCTGACGCCGGCGTACGAAAGCCGCCAGTAGTCGCAGAAGCCGCCGTTCCAACGGCGGCTTCTGCGCATTTCGACGGTTTCTGGAGCGAGGCGACGGGTGGCTAGGCTGTCGGTCATGTCGTTGCCGGTTCTTTCCGCCGAAGAACAACGGGTGCTGGGCTGCCTGCTGGAGAAACAGCGAACCGTCCCGGCCAGCTACCCCCTCTCCCTGAACGCCCTGCGCCTGGCCTGCAACCAGAGCAACAGCCGCGACCCGATCGTCAACTACGACGAGCGCACCGTCTCCGACACGGCACGGTCACTGAAGGACCGCCACCTCCTGCGGCTGGTGTGGGCCGGCGCCGGCTCGCGGACGGTGAAGTACCACCAGCTGCTGGAGGCCGAACTCGCCCTTTCCGACGAGCAGCTGGCCGTGATCACCGTTCTGCTGCTGCGCGGGCCGCAGTCCCCCGGCGAGCTGAAGACCCGCAGCGAGCGGCTGCATGCCTTCGCCGACCGCCTCGAGGTGGAGGCGTGCCTGGCCGCCATGGCAGCCGCCGAACCGCCGCTGGTGCGCGAACTGCCGCTGCAGCGCGGACGGGACCCGCGCTGGATCCACCTGCTCGGCCCGGTGCCCACCATGACCGACACCAGCGCTGCGGCACCGGACCGCGAGGTGGTGCTGGCCGACGGCCCGGCTGCCCGGGACGCCCGCGTGCTCGCCGCCTATGACGCTGCCGCTGAGACCTATTCCGAGGCGCTGCTCGACGAGCTGACGGAAAAGCCGTTCGACATCTGGCTGCTGGAACGGGTGGCCGGGCTCGCCGACGGGCCGGTGATGGACCTCGGCTGCGGCCCCGGCCAGATCGCTGCCTTCCTTGCCGATCAGGACGTCGAGGTGCACGGACTGGACGCCTCGCCGGCGATGGTCGCTCGTGCCCGGGCGAACTTCCCCGACCTTGACTTCACCGTTGGCCGGTTCGACCAGCTGCTGCGTCCCCGGAATGCGGC
>JBBRIY010000246.1:0-4558 GCA_038220215.1 Propionibacteriales bacterium | reverse complement strand
CCTCGAGAAGGCCGGGCACGTCGTGCTGGTGGGCTTCGAGCCCGAGGACGAGTCCCCGCTGGTGTTCCTGCGGCTCCGCAAGGGCGTCCGCAAGAGCGGCCTGCAGGTGACCGCGATCGCCGCCTTCGCCAGCACCGGCACTGACAAGCTCTACGCAACGCTGGTGGCCACCGCCCCCGGCGGTGAGGCCGAAGCCCTTGCCGGGCTCGAACTCGCACCCGGCAGCGTGATCCTGGTGGGGGAGCGCGCCGCGCTCGCGATCGGGGCACTCGCCGCAGCGGCCGACCTGGCCGATGCGACCGGAGCGAAGCTGGCCTGGGTGCCGCGCCGCGCCGGTGACCGTGGCGCCATCGAGGCCGGTTGCCTCCCCGGGCTGCTGCCCGGAGGTCGTCCGCTGGCCGATGCCGCTGCGCGCGTCGACGTCGCTTCCGCCTGGGAGCTGGAGGGCCTGCCCACTGAGGCCGGCCTCGAAGCCGCGGCGATGCTCGCGGCGGCGGCAACCGGTGAACTTAAGGCGCTCGTCGTGGCCGGCATCGAGCCGTCCGACTTCGCCGACGCGGCAGCCGTCCGCGCCGGCCTGGAAGCAGCCGGCTTCGTCGTCGCCCTCGAGAACCGCCTCTCCGAGGTCACCGAGCGCGCGGACGTGGTCTTCCCGGTCGCCCTGATCGAGGAGCACGCCGGCACGTTCCTGAACTGGGAGCACCGCGCGGGCCGCGTGAACACCGTGATCCGTCAGGCCAACGCGCCGATGACCGACTTGCGGGTGCTGGCAGCCCTTGCCGACGGACTTGGCAAGCCACTCGGCATCCGCACCGCCAAGCAGGCGCTCGCAGAGATCGTCGAGCTCGGCACCTGGGACGCCCCGGCCGTCACGGCGAAGGCAGCCCGCAAGGTTGCCGCACGGAAGCCGGCGAAGGCGCAGAAGGCCGCCACCGGTGAAGTCGCGGCGAAGCTCTCCACCTGGCGCCAGCTGATCGACGGTGGACGCGGGCAGGACGGCGAGGAGTTCATGGCCGCAACGGCGCGGGACTCCGTCGCCCGGGTCGGCCCGGCACTCGCAGGGCAACTCGGCGTCGCCGACGGGGACAACCTCACGGTCAGCACCGGTGCCGGCTGGTACACGCTCCCGGTGGCGATCACCCACGGCATGGCTGAGGGCACCGTCTGGGTGCCGACCAACTCTCCCGGCACGCCGCTGGGCGAACTGGGCGTGGTCTTCGGCGACGATGTCGCGCTGAGTGTGGGAGGCGAAGAATGAACGATCCGTGGTGGCTTGTACTGATCAAGGTCGTCGTCCTGTTCGTCGTGCTGCTGGTCTGGACGATCTTCAACGTCTGGTTCGAGCGGCGGCTGGTGGGCAAGATGCAGCACCGCCTCGGCCCGATCATGAACGGCCCCTTCGGCCTCGGCCAGGCTCTGGCCGACGGCATGAAGCTCCTGATCAAGGAGGACTTCATGCCCTCCATGGTCGACCGGGTGCTGTTCACCCTCGCTCCGGTGATCGCCGGTACCGCAGCCTTCACGGCCTGGGCGGTCATCCCGTTCGGCGGTGCCGTCAACATGTTCGGCGTCGACACCTACCTGCAACTGGCCGACCTGCCGGTCGGGGTGCTGGTGCTGCTGTCGGTCACAGCCGTCGGCATCTACGGCTTCGTGCTCGCCGGCTGGGCCTCCAACTCGCCCTACTCCCTGCTCGGCGGCCTGCGGTCGTCTGCGCAGATGATCTCCTACGAGATCGCGATGGGCCTGTCGCTGGTGTCGGTGTTCCTGTACGCCGGGTCGATGTCGACCCATGCCATCGTCGAGGCCCAGCGGCTCCCGCTGACGCCGTTCGGATGGGACTTCGGCTTCCAGAGCTGGTACTTCCTGCTGCTGCTGCCGTCCTTCATCGTCTACGTGATCTCGATGGTCGGCGAGACGAACCGCGCACCGTTCGACCTGCCCGAGGCGGAGTCGGAACTGGTCTCCGGCTACATCACCGAGTACTCCGGCTTCCGCTACGCGGTCTACTTCCTTGCCGAGTACATCAACATGGCGACGGTGTCTGCGATCGCCACAACGCTGTTCGTCGGCGGTTACCTGCCACTGTGGCCGTTCAGCTGGCTCACGCAGCTGGCGCCGCAGTTGAACAACCCCTGGCTCGGACCGATCTGGTTCGTGATCAAGGTGCAGCTGTTCATCTCGTTCTTCGTCTGGCTGCGCGGCACGCTGCCACGAATGCGGTACGACCAGTTCATGAAGCTCGGCTGGAAGGCCCTGATCCCGATCTCGCTGGTCTGGATCATCGTGATCGCCACCATCCAGGCCCTGCGCCAGGAGAACCTGCTCGTCGGGCCGATCCCGTGGGTGCTCGGCGGTATCGCGCTGGCCGTGATCCTGGCCATCGGCTTCCTCGGTGAGGGGCCCGAGGAGATCACCGACGAGCCGGCCGGCGAGTTCGACGCCTTCGCCGGCGGTTACCCCGTCCCGCCGATGCCGGGGCAGGTGCTGCCAGAACTCACGGCGGTGGTCACCTCCACGGCAGAGGCCGAACCGGCAGTTGTTGGAGAGGAAAAGTAGATGGGCATCTTCGACCCGTGGGCCGGGTTCGGGGTCACCTTCCGGACCATCTTCCGCAAGACCTTCACGCAGGGCTACCCGGAGAAGGGCAAGGAGAAGGTCACCGCGCCGCGCTTCCACGGTCGCCATCAGCTGAACCGCTGGCCGGACGGCCTGGAGAAGTGCGTCGGCTGTGAGCTGTGCGCCTGGGCCTGCCCCGCCGATGCCATCTACGTCGAGGGCGCGGACAACACCGAGGAAGAGCGCTTCAGTCCCGGTGAGCGGTACGGCAAGGTGTACCAGATCAATTACCTGCGCTGCATCCTGTGCGGGCTGTGCATCGAGGCCTGCCCGACGCGGGCGCTGACCATGACCAACGACTTCAAGCTGGCCGATGTGACCAGGGAGAAGATGATCTACACCAAGGACCGGCTGCTGGCCCCGCTGCTCCCCGGCATGGAGGAGCCCCCGCACGCGCGCCGGCTCGGAGCCGAGGAGAAGGACTACTTCCTCGGCCTGCCGGCCACGGGTCAGCCCGACAACCGCACGCCGATCACCGACGACTCAGCTGGAGGTACCCGATGATCCCGCTGGTCACCGGCGCCGAGGTCACGTTCTGGATCGTGGCCCCGTTGATGGTGCTCGGTGCGCTCGGCCTGCTGTTCTTCCGCAAGGCCGTCTACGCAGCCCTCAGCACGGCATTCGTGATGGTGAACCTCGCCGTCCTCTACGCCTCGCTGGACGCGATGTTCCTCACCTTCGTACAGATCATCGTCTACACCGGCGCCATCATGATGCTGTTCCTGTTCGTGCTGATGCTGGTCGGCGTCGACACCCCGGACTCGATCGTCGAGACCCTGCGCGGGCAGCGCTGGTTCGCCGGCCTTGCCGGACTCGGACTGCTCGGCCTGATCGTGTTCGGCATCGGCGGGGCACTCGTTGGCGGTCCCCAGGTGGGGCTGACCGACGCCAACGCTGCACAGGGCGGCAATGTCGAATCCCTCGCAGCCCTGATCTTCGGCCGCTACGTCTTCATCTTCGAGCTCACCTCCGCACTGCTGATCACGGCTGCCGTCGGCGCCATGGTGCTCGGCCAGCACGCCCGCGTCCGGCCCAAGCAGACACAGCGGGACCTGGCGCGGCAACGGATGGTCGACTACGCCGAGTCCGGCGCCCACCCGGGCACCCTGCCGAACTCCGGGGTGATCGCCCGCCACAACTCGATCGCCACCCCGGCGTTGCTGCCGGACGGCACGATCAGTGAGGCTTCGGTCTCGCAGGCACTGTCCAGCCGCGGCGTGATCCTCGACTCGCCGGCACTGAGCCGGGCGACAGCGGAGACGTTCGCAGCCATCGAAGGCCTGAAGGCCGAGGAGGACGAAGAGTGAGCCCCGACAACTACGTGTACCTGGCGGCGATCCTCTTCACGATCGGCACTGTCGGCGTGATGACCCGGCGCAACGCGCTGGTGGCCTTCATGTCGGTGGAGCTGATGCTGAACGCGGCCAACCTCGTGATGGTCGCCTTCGCGCTGGCGCGCGGCAACCTCGACGGCCAGATCGCCACCTTCTTCGTGATGGTGGTCGCGGCGGCTGAGGTCGTCGTCGGGCTCAGCATCATCATCACCATCTATCGCACCCGGCGCTCCACTTCGGTGGACGCGGCGAGCCTGCTGAAGCTGTAAGGGGCGCACTACCCATGATCACCCTGGAAACCCTGGCGCCCGTCGCTGCCACCGGCATGTTCTCCGTGGCATGGCTGATGATCGCCGTGCCCGCAGTGACCGCAGCGATCCTCCTCCTGTTCGGCAGCATCCTCGACCGCGTCGGCCACTGGCTGGCCGTCGCGGCGGTCGTGTTCTCCTTCGGCATCGCTGCCATCCTGTTCGCCACCCAGCTGATGTCGCCGCCGGAGGCGCGCGCCGTCGGCGTCGTGCTGTTCGACTGGATCACGATCGGGTCCTGGAACATCACCGCCGGCCTGCTGGTCGACCAGCTCTCCATCCTGTTCGCGCTGCTGA
>JBBRIY010000245.1:0-4560 GCA_038220215.1 Propionibacteriales bacterium | reverse complement strand
GCTGCGAACGCTCATCCAGATGCGGAAGCAGCGCATCGAACTTCGCCCGCAACATGTCGATCGTCTCCGTTGCAACAGCCATACACCATGATCCCACTCCCAACAGGACAAGACGTGCTTATTTACTCACGTGTCCTTAGTTCAGCGGGTGAACCGCGACCGGGGCCGGTTCGACGACGAGCAGCCACTCATTTCCACGCTCGGCATGCTGGGACACGTCGTGCTGCATGGCCACCAGCTCGCCGTTGGCAACTCGCAGCTCTGTCCGCCGCGAGGAACCGAGGAAGATGCTGGCTTCGACGGTCCCCCAGGTCCCGGATTCGCCGGCGGGTGCGATCCGGATGTGCTCAGGACGGACGAACGCCCGGTACTCCCCGTCAGGCGCGGCACCGATCACCGGGACGGCCCTTCCCCAGATCCGCGCCACGCCGTCCCTTACGGTTGCCGGCAGCAGGTTGGAAGGCCCGACGAAGGCGGCCACTTCCGCTGTGGCCGGGGTCAGATAGAGCTTGTCGACACCTGGTTCGGTGACTTCGTCGAGTCGCGGGCCCGGTTAGCAGCGGTGCGCGAGCGACTGTGGCACGCGAGCCTCGACAACGTTGCCGGGATCAGCCATTCCCTCACCGGGGACGGCGGTGACGCTGGCGACTTCCTGCCGGCCACCCCGTTCGAGCGAGAGCTCGCGATGAACACCTACGACAGCTCCGCGCTCCACGATGCGGAAGCCGAGCGTTCCGCGACCCTCAGAAGCGAACTGAAGGTGACCCGAACACGGCTCGCGCGCACCGAGAGAGCCCTCAAGGGCGGGAACAGACCAGCTCCCGCGGCGGGCTCTACGTCACTTACCGCAACCTTCGTAAGCGGGCAGGACGACTCCTGCGGGGATCATCAGGCGGAGCTTGACGACCTGCGGGTCGGGATCCTCAAGGAATAGGCAGTGGGCTGGATCGCGCTCAGATTCTCGGAGAAGAGCGGGCCACGCCGGGGCGCTGGCAGCATGCCTGCTCCGGACGAAGGCCCATGTCAACCTCCCAGATGCAGATCGCGCAGGCGCTGTGATGGGGGCGGCTACCGGGGTGAACGTCGTCGGGATGCCCGCACCCCGAACACGAAGTTGCTGGTTTGGAGCTGGCACTCCGGTGGTGAACTGGCCGACCAAGGCCGCGCCGCAGCACGTCAGTAACTCGCCCCCGTTTCGACACCATGCCGCCCCCTCAGGTTCTCTTGATGAGAAGGCTCTCACACTGATTGGCGCGGTTCGTGGCGTTCCACAGGGCGTAACCCGGAGCCGCGCAGGAAGTCAGAGTCTCGGCGGGTGGTACTCGAAACCCAACCGATGCCCGTTCGGGTCGAGATGCGCAACGACGCAGGCCCCCGGTTTGAGCTGCCGGGCGGGAATGCCGAGAGCGGCCAGCATCGTTGGAAGCACCGGCCGGTGCCCGCAGATCGCCAAAGGTTGGCCCGATTCCAACGTCTGGTCGATCAGACGGCGCATCAGCTTTTCGACCGCCGTCAGGCCCAGTTCGGCCTGTTCCTCACTGAACGTCGACCAGCCCTCGATCTCCAGCTGCGCGGCCGTTCCGTAGGGAACCAGGGTCTTCACACATCGCACCGAGGTCGAGGACGCCAACCGGGTCACCCCGTAAGCGGTCAGCAACGGGGTAAGCCCCACAGCCTGCCGCCGTCCCCGGGCAGCCAACGGCCGAGCCTGATCCCGGCTGCTCCAGTCCGAACGCGCCATCGCCTTCCCATGCCTCACGATCAAGATCGGGACCGTATCCACCAGGCCGACCGCACGCCTGATTACCAACTCATCCTCGGAGCCGGCAGCCCGGCCCGCAGCCTCCTCCGCGGGCAGCCATACGATGTGGCCGATACCGTCGCCCACTGCGGTGAACCCCGGGTCCGCCACCTGCGCCCGCCACCATGCCACCGGCCCGGCAGGCCCACCGACCGACGATGCCGCGATCGGCGTTCCAAGCCGAATCCCCGTCTGGGCACCTGTCCTGGCCGCACGGGCGGCACACGCGGCCGCATACTCGTCGGGCGCAATCGAGGCCACCGGCAGCCGGCAGCTACCGTCAGCACCCTGCTGAACCATCAAGACATCCACCGCGGACGGGTCGCCACGCAGTACCACCGCGCCCGCCATCGATAGCTTCCTCGACGCCGATGACCCCATGGCAGCAGCATGCACGCCGCCACCACCGCCGTAAAGTCAGACTGTTCAGCCTTCATCTGTTCTTCACGAGGGTGCTCCGGAGATGCTCGCGCTGGCCGAGACCGGGCCAAATGTCGATAACTAGCGAAAGCGACTCAGTTTTCTCCCAGGTGGTTTCCATCAGGCTACGTTCTCGGGCCGCGCGCGGTGGCTTATGAGCCCAGTCGTTGGGCAGAGTCGTCGTCAAGGTGTGTGCCTCCGCGACCGGCAGGTGCGGAACGCTGCTGTGCGGGCAGGATTGCCTTGGTTGAATGGACGGATGCTCCCTGCGGCGCGCCCAGAGGGGTGCGGCGGCGAAGGGTCATGACGCCGGTGCCGGCACTGACACCGGTCACAAGGGCGAGTAGGCCGACCAGGAGTGGTGGCGCTGCCGAGAGCAGCAGGACGGCGATGATGCTGGCGCCCATCAGGGCCGCGAACACAAGCCAGGGAGCGAGCAGGAATTGGGCTGTCAATCGCCCGCGGCGGGCGAGGAACGCCGTCCCCAACATCGCCGGGAGAATCAGGGCCAGGTCGAGCACGTGCACGGGGTTGGAGACCAGGCCTGTCTCGGCCAGTTCCTGCGGCACTAGGCCACTGATCAGGGCCGGGATGATCGAGGCGAGCCACACGACGGCGAAGAGCCCGGCGATGACGCCGACCACCCCGGACGCCGCCCGCCCCGGACGCGGGGGGACCACGCCCGCGGCCCGCGCTCCCGCCAGCCCGAACATCAGCGCATACGCCGCGAGACCCAGTGCAGCGGCACAGCAAAGGAACAGCCGGCCGAAGTGAACGGAAAACGCGTTGCCGACGGCGTAGATCCCGTCGAGGTGGTACGCACGGTGTGGTCGACCTTGATGGCGCCAGTGGGGTCGAGTTCGGCGCCGACGTGGAGGGCGAGGGTGATGTCGGGGCGGACACCGACAGACATGACCCCATCGTTGCTGACGGCATAGGCGTTCAGACCCCGCCTCAACCCCCAATGTAGACACTCGCGTCGAGCGTGAAGTACCCCCGAGTCTCGCTCACGGCCGATTTGCACCGGGTGTAACTGGAATTCGGGTCTCTCAGGGCGGTGGGACCAACGCGGAGGAGTGGGCCCCGAGCCGGTGAGGCGGTGGGCCTTGGGGGGTTAGGCGGTGAGGGTTGCGAGGGGGATGAGGTGGGTTCCGCTGCGGGTGTTGGTGGCGTGGGTGCCGCCGGTGATGACGGCGAGGAATCTCGGCTGCCCGGCCTTGTCGAGATCCAAGCGGTCGTCGCGGAGCGTGTGGAGCGCGATCTCGGCGTCGATGGCGTGGTGGTCGCCGAGGCTGGCCTGGAGGGCGGCCCAGCGGCCGTCGGGGTATTCGATGATGGCGTCGATCGCGAGGCCGGTTTCGTCTTTGTAGTGGTAGAGCTGGGCGCCGGTGCCTTCGAGATAGACACGCAGGTCGTGGATGACCATGGCGGTGAAGATCGCAGCGAATCGGTCTGGGTTCTCAGCGAGCCGGTCGGCGTCGTAGCCGAGCGCGGCGCAGGCCAGGGCCGGGTCGGCGAGGTGGGCGCGGGGCCGGTGGCGGAGCCTGGCGCGGGTGCGCAGGGCCGGTTGCCAGGCGGGTTGTGGTTCCCAGGCGTGGAGCCGGTCGAGGGCGTCGAGGTAGGACCGGACGGTGTCGCGGCCGAGTCGCGCGGTGGTGTCGTGCCCGAGGCCGGCGAGGCTGACGTCGGCGGCGGTGTGCCGGGCCAGGCTGGTCAGGAGGTCGGTGATGCGGTCGGGCTGGTGCCGGGTGAGGACGAGGGCCTTCATGTCGGCGTGCGCAAGCTGGTGGAGGTAGCCGGTGTTGTAGCCGATCGCCTGCTCGGTGCTGGCGTCGATCGGTTCGGGCCAGCCGCCGCGGACGGCCTGTTCGGCGAGGTCGGTGTAGGTGAGTCGGCTGCGGGCACCGGTGACCCGCTCGCCATAGGCGAGGCCGGCCAACGACACCTGTCCGGGGATGCCGGGTCGTTCGGTCAGGGTCATGGTGCGCATCCGGAGCACCGGCAGTTGGTCGACGTCGCCGGTGTGGTGGCGATACTCCAGCGGTGTGGCTGAGCTGGCCAGCAGGTAGCGGCCGGGCAGCGCCTGGTCGCCGAGCCGGCCTGCGATCTGTGGCCACAGGGTGGGGGCGAGGCGCCACTCATCGACCAGCCGGGGCGCCTGTCCGTCCAGGATCCGGTCGGGGTCGAGGTGGGCAAGTTCGATCATGGCCCCGGACTGGTCGAGATGGACGGCGGTGGCGGTGTGCTGCAGGGCGGTGGTGGTCTTCCCGCACCCGCGGGGGCCTTCGAGCCGGACCGCGGGCTGGCCACGCAGCCAGCGCGACAACCGGCCGTCGATC
>JBBRIY010000244.1:0-4598 GCA_038220215.1 Propionibacteriales bacterium | reverse complement strand
TCGGGTGGTCTCAAGGCAGTGGTCGAGATCCGCGAGCCGGGCGAGCCGACGGCGTCCGCCGATGACGCCGACGCCCCACAGGCCGGAGTCGTGCGGGAACAGCCACAGCAGGTCGCGCTCGGCGGCGGCAATCCGTGCCAGTGCGTCGCCGATTCCCGGGATGGCAGCCGCGGCCGTCGCCTGCTGGCTCTGGGCCAGCCCGAGCGCCGAAAGTTCGCGCTGCAGCCGCACCGACTCGGAGCGCCGGGCGGCCGCCTCGGGCCCTTGCGGCTCGTCCCTCAGCGCCTGCGACAACGACCGCAGTCGTTGGGTGAGGTCCGCCTGGTGTGGATCGGCGGGCGGGCGGACGGCCGGCAATCCGCTGGCCCAGCGCTCGAGGGTACGGAGCACGTCGGTGGGCCCGTTGGCGACGGCGAGGCCGATATCAAGCGCGGCCAGCCGCAGGCTGAGCACCTTGCGGGCGGCGCGCGAGTCGAGCGAACCGCTGGTGGCCTGGCTGGAGGCGAGGTCAGCTGCCGCAGCAGCGAGCCGGCGTCGCGGCGAGCGGCCTGATGCCACATCGGTCACCGCTGCGGCGTAGACGTGGCGAAGCTGGATCACCAGGCCGTGCGATCCCCGTGGCGCTCGGCCCAGGGCCTCCCGCGCGACCTCTGGATGGCCGAGTCGCGACGCCGCCTCGGCTGAAACGGCGATGCTGCGGGCAACAAGGTCGGTGTCGCCGAACTCCCGTGCCAATACCTCGAGCGCGGAGGCACCGACGAGCACGCCGGGCAGCCGCCGGCCGCGACTGAGATCGCAATCGAGGGCGATCAAGGCAGCGGCGGCCTCGTGGTCGGACGCCCCGAGCCGACGAAATGCTGCGCCGGCCTGTCGTGCCGCCCGAGCCGCGTCGGTGAACTCTCCGGTGAGGCGCAGCAGCACGGCGCGCTCCCTGTCGATCTCGGCGCGCATGATGCGGTCGCCGTGACGGGAGGTCGCCCGGGCCCTGTCGAGTGTCTCGAGGGCCTGGTCGAGCAGCCCGGCCTCGCCGAGCACACGAGCCAGCGCGAAGAGTGACTTCGCACGGTACACGTCAGCGTCCACCGCCTCGGCGGCTGCCATCCCCGAGAGGGCTCCGGGAAGGTCCCCGGTCAGGTAGCGGCCATACCCGCGGTTGAACTCGGCCATGTACAGCAACTGCTCATCGCCGATCTCCGCGGCGAGGACGGCGGCGGCCGCATACTCGGGCTCTGCCTCGGCCGGTCGGCCGAGTTCGAAGTTGATGACGCCTCGATTCACCAGAATGGCTGCCCGCTCCCGGTCCGTGAACCAACGGAGGTCCGTCACGACCGCGTCGAGTTCGCGCGCCGCCTGGGCGAAGTCGCCAGCGCGTAGCAGGACGATTCCGCGCTGGCAGCGGCACCGAGCCAGCAGTTCTGGATCGCCCCCGGCGAGTCGGCGCGCGTCGGCGAGCTGCTGCATCGCAGCCTCGAAACCGGCGGTCGCGATGTCAGACATCGCAAGGGTGAGCATGCAGGCAACCCGGAGGACTGTCACGTCCCTGGAGTTCGGTAGGTCGTCAAGGAGCTTCAGTGCTCGCCGGAGCCTGGTCGCGGCCCGCACGGGCCGTCCGGCGGAGTTGTCAGCAAGGCCCGCGAGCCGGAGCTCGCGGGCGAGGGCGAGGGTGTCCCCGCTCTTTGCTGTCGCCGTCAGATTTCCATCGACGGCGTGATCACCGGGCGGTAGCCCTCGCGGCGAACCACGAAGTGGGCGCGGCCCCTGGGAATCTCGTCGAGCGAGAAGCGACCAGTGTCATCTGCTGTCACGGTGCGCGTGATGCCCTCACCGACCACGTCCACGTCGGCGCCGGGACTCGTCACCCAGCCATCGACCCGGACGTGATGCGCCGAGCGCACCGTGGTCACCATCAGGCTCAGCGATCCGCTGGTGAAGGTGACCGAGTCGGTCTCCTCACTGCGAACGCCGACAAGCTCGCCGCGGGTGAGCTCCGCGATGTCAGCCTCGAGCTCGGCGACGGCAAGGGCGAAGTCGATCCGGTCGGCGAGGTCGAACGGAACCGGGTCAACCGTGGCGTACAGCGTGGCAAGGCTGGCGAGGATGCGCTCGTCCGTCGCATCAATGGGGGCGTCAGCGCCCGGGAAATTCTCTTCAGGCATTTCAGGCCTCCCAACTCGGATCGGAAAGAAGCATTGTCCGCAGCTTGGCAAGGCAGCGGCCGCGGGTTGGTCCGATGCTGCCGACCGGCATGCCGAGGCTCGCTGCGACGCCGGCGTAATCCGGACTGGCTGCGAAGGCGATCACCCGCAACAGGGTCCGGCAGCGCTCGGGCAGGTCGTTCACGTGGTCCCAGAGCACCCGCTGCGCCTCAGATGTGATGACCAGGTCCTCCGGCGTGGTCTCGTCGGCCGTTTCCGGAACGCCGAGTTCGGAGGTGATGTCGCGACCGGCGAGACGGAGCAGGCGCCAGGTCTCCCGCTTGACGGTGATCACCAGCCAGGAGACCACACCCTTCGGATCGGTGATGGTGTCAGCGGCGTCGACCAGGCGCAGCCAGGCCGTCTGAATGGCGTCCTCTGCGACTTCCTTCGTGGCGTTCTGTGACCGAGCCGTGTGCCAGAGCAGCGGGGTCAGCAGCGAGACCAGGGTGCGAAGCTGCGTACGGTCGCCCTCCCGGTAGGCCACGAAGGCTGTGGCGGCCTGGGGGCCGAGCGAGGTGTTCATCGCCGCAGCCGTTCCGGGTGAAGAACGCGGGCGAGGGCGTCCCAGCCGCGCTTCTGCAACGAGGTGAGATCGGTCGCTTCACTGCCGAGCTCGCCGATCGCGTGAGCGAGTTGCCCAGCGAGGATGGGAGCGGCGAAGGACGTTCCGCTCCAGACGCCGAAACCGCTGGTGTAGTCGTCGAGGTCGATGGTCGCCCGGTCCGGTGGGAGCGGGGTGCCCATCTTCGCGATCAGTGCCCTTTCGTCCTTGGTCAGGGTGTCCTCGCCGGCCACGTCCGCCGATGCCTGCGTGCTGGCGTTCTGCTCGCTCGGGAGCGTCGAGATGACCGCTGCCCCGTGGCGGTAGGTCGTGACCCAGGTGCCGCTGTTGGAGAACAGCGACACCTTGGTCTCGTTCGGGTTCAGCGAACCGACGCTGACCAGCGGCAGGGCGCCGCTGCCCGTGTTCGTCTCGCCCGAGAATGCTGCCGGGACGAACGGCCGGGCCGTGGCGTCGTTGCCGGCCCCCGCGACGACGATGATGCCGAGCTTGCCGAGGTCGGTGAGGATCCTCGCGAAGTTGGTCGCAGTGAGGGATTTGGGATTGCTGTCTTCGTCGGGCAGGTCCTCGTGGTAGCAGCCGAAGGACAGCGTGAGCACGTCGATGACCGACGCGGCGTCAGCGTCGCTGAGGGCCTTCACCTGGGCGTCCAGCAGGTCCTGCAGCACCTCGAGCACGTCGTCCTCTGCGACGAGTCCGTCCGAGGTCATGATGGCGTGGGACTGCAGCCGTGCAGAGGGTGCGGTCTGGCGGACGAGCCCGGCGATGAAGGTGCCGTGACCGGCCAGCCGGTCGAACTCGCCGGTGAGCCGCGAGGTGATGCCGGTGCCACGGTCGGCGACGGGGTCGCCGACGATCTTGACCCCGAGTGAATTGGGCGGCGCGGCATTGACGCCGACGTGGGCCTCATCGGGGAACCAGGTGTGGACGCCGATGCCGGTGTCCGGCATGACGACCACCGGGGGGCGCTTGAGCCGGGGTGCCGCCTGGGACGGGTCGGCCATCACCATGGCAACCGGCGCCTTTCCGCCGTAGCCCGGCACACCGAACTCGTCTGGTCCCATCCCGATGCCGGGGATGTGGGCGCCGCCCTTCCCGATACCGGGGATGTGGGCGCCGCCCTTGCCGACGCCCGAGAGTTCCCCAGCCGTGGCGAACATCACGTGGACGAGCTCGAAGGCCTCCGCGACGTCGGGAGCCTGGCTGCGGATCTGTTGCAGCACGGTCCACGCGTCGGGCGCAGGGGCACCGGCCTGGTCGATGACGACCAGCTCGAGGCCGACAACCTGCTGGGACTCCAGTCCCAGATCCTTTCTCCGCTCCGGCCGGTGTGGGATCGGGCGGTACTCGCGATCGTCGCGGTGATCGCGGTCGTTCTTGTCGTCGCGATAGCGCTTCGGTGGCCGCAAGCCCAGTCCGAGCCTCTTCAGCACGTCCGTGACGCGAGAGTCCGGGGCCCAGAGCTGATCGGCGCGTACAAGGATGCGGTCGGAGATGTAGACGGTGTCACCGACCTCCTGATGCGGGCGAACGATGGCAGTGGTGGGGTCAAGCACTCGGATCACGGGGAACCTCCTGAGTCCGGCAGTGACCGCACTCTATGCAGCCACATCCTCACCTGGGTAGAGGCCCCGGCCGCGTCGCTGATACATCCCCATGCCCCGGAAGGTCTCGACAACGGATGTATCAAGCGCCCGTGACGCCACTCTGACGGACATTGGACGGACGACCTGGTCGATTCGGGGGGAGCGATCGGGCCGGGGCGCGGGGGTGGTGGGGGGGGGCCGCGCCCGGGGCGCCCCCCCCCCCCGACCGGGGTGACGCACACCGCCCCGGGA
>JBBRIY010000243.1:0-4598 GCA_038220215.1 Propionibacteriales bacterium | reverse complement strand
GAGACCTACGTTGTCGCGCCAGGTGACGACCTGTGGACGGTGAGCGAGCAGCTCCTCGGCGATGGCGGACGCTGGCGCGAGCTGGCCGAAGCGAACCCCGGAAAGCTGGCCGACCCGAGCCGCCCGCTGACTCCGGGAACCCGGCTGTCACTGCCGGCGTCCCGCGCCGCGGCGCCGCTGACGGTGCGGGTACACAAGGGCGACACCCTGAGCGGCATTGCGCTGGAGCACCTCGCCGCTGCGGGGCGGTGGCCGCGCATCGCCGCGGCGAACGACGACCTGATCCAGGACCCTGATCACATCGAGATCGGCTGGCGCCTGATCGTGCCCGGTGCCGAGCGAGCCGCCCACAGTGAGCGATCCGAGCCCCGGACCGAGGGGCAGGAAGCGCCACCCGACGAGCCGTCCGTCCCGCGCGAGGAGCAGGCGCTGCAGCCCACCGTCGCGGTCCAGGCGCCCCCGCCCGCAGAGCCAACGCTCACGGCCGCCGAAGGCCCCGTCGCCCAGTCCGGGGAGCAGGAGGCACCCGTGGTCCCGCTTCTCGGCACCCTCGGCACCCTGGCAGCAGCGGCCGTCATCGGGGCCATCGAGGCGCGGCGGTTCCTTCGCCTGCGGGAGCGTCCCGTGGGCCGACGGCTGATCCCACCGCAAGAGCAGGCCACCCGTCTGCGGGTGGCGATCGGGTCGCGGCAACAACCCGACCGCCTGCTGGCCCTCGACGCCGCCCTGCGGGCCATCGGGCAGCACTGCACGGCGAGTGAGGTCCTGCTGCCGGAACTCGAACGCATCGAGATTGACGACGATCGCATCGTGCTGCACTGGGCCACGCTGGCCGCGACCCCGCCGGACGGGTTCGACGCCTCGGCCGATGCCCGCAGCTGGAGTATCGCCCTTGACCGGATCGTGCTCGCGGGCGGTGACCACCCGTGTCCCTATCCGGCCGTCGTCAGCCTCGGGAGCAGCCCGGACGGGCGCCTCGTCCTCGTGGACGCCGAACGGTCCCGCGTCCTCGCCGTCGCGGCTGCCGAGCCGGAACTGGGCCGCGCCACCCTTGCGTCCATGGGTGTCGAGCTCGGCTGCGCGCCCTGGGCGCAGGAGGTGCACCTGGTGGTGTGCGGCGACGGTGCGGAACTCGTCCGCCTCGCCGGCGGTGACCGCGTGCTGATACAGGCCCGCAGCGAGGACACGGTCGCACAGGTGCACCTGCTGGCCGCCCGCCGCCGGACAGCACTCGAGGGCACGCCGCTGGCCGCACTGCGCATCGACCCTGACCGGTCAGACGCTGTCGCGCCGGTCGTCTTCCTCTTCCTCGACGACGTCCCGCCGGAGGTTGCCGACGAGCTGGACGGGCTGCTGGCCGGCCCGGCCCTTGGGATCGCCATCATCCTCGCCACTGCGGCAACCGTCCCTGCGCAATGGACCGTGACCGGGGATCCCTACGCCCCCGTCGGACGGCTGGTCGGCACTCCGGACACGCTGCGGGCGCATGTCATCCCGGAAGCTACCCGGGCCGGGGTGGCCACGCTGTTCCGGGCGGCGGACGACCCCGCCACCACGCAAGCGCCGTGGTGGAGCGGCGAGGACGCCAACGTGCTCGCCCTGCCCCACCTTCCACGCCCTGGAGAGGACCCTGTGGACATCGTCCGACTCGTGCCCGCAGGCCACCCCCGGGTGCTGCTGATCGGGCCAACCGAACTCCTCGGTGCGAACGGCCCCGAGCCGATACGGTCGCGGCAGCAGATGATCGAAGTGTGTGCGTGGCTGCTCGAGCATCCCGGCAGTTCACCCACGGCCATGGCTGCCGGGCTCGGGGTGGCGGAGAGCACCCGGCGTTCAAACCTCAGCCGGTTGCGCATCTGGCTGGGCGACGATCCCGACGGGCAGCCCTATCTGCCCGACGCCTACTCCGGAAGGATCATGCTGCACGGCGCGGTCACGTCCGACTGGAACCAGGTCCAGCTGCTTCTCGCTCCCGGCATCGACCGGGTGGGGGACTCGGCACTGATCGCAGCTCTTGAGCACGTCCGCGGAGCACCCCTGGCCGACGCCGCCCCCGGGCAGTGGCACTGGGCGGAGGAGCTTCGTACCGATATCTCCAGCGCGCTCCGCGACGTCGGCGTCGTGCTCGCCGAACGGGCTCTGGCAAGGGGTGACGTCGATCTGGCCCGTTGGGCCGCCGCGCGGGCGCTGGTGGTTGCTCCAGAGGATGAGTTACTGCTGGGTGCCCGGATCCGCACGGAGCACCGGGCCGGCAACCGCAGCGAGGTGGAACGCCTCGTCAACCAGCTCACCCGGCAGGCCCGCGTCCTCGGCGTCGACCTGATGCCGGAGACCGTCATGCTGTGTCAGCAGGTGATCGAAGGCCGCCTCCGGGCACGGGAGGCCTGAGCGCAGGTTTCGGTTCCGAGAAATCCCTCCGTACCCACTGCTGCGGCAGGGCTGGGCGTCGATAGTCTGCGCGCGTGGCGAACCAGCCTGGACAGCGGCGGCCCCGCGGGCCAGCACTGTGGGCCGGGCTCGTTGTGGTCAGCCTTCTTGTGCTCTCCTCCCTCCTCGGACGCCCGGCCGGCGCGTCCACCAGCGGAGGCGCCGGGTGGTTGCCGGCAGATGGGCAGCGGCAGCGCTTCGCCGGTCCCGACGGGGTACACGCCACCGAATGGGCCATTGATCAGGCCGTGGTCATCCTCGGCTCCGGCCCACAGCAGTTCCCCTTGTGGCTCAGCTTCACCAAGGTCGACTGGCGGCACACGCAACTGGCCCGGCTCAGCACCGTCCGGCCGTCCACGGGAGCGATCCCCGGCGCCCGCACCGACGACCTGTTCAGCCTCGGCAGCGACGGCGTCCGCGCCGAGGTGGAGACGGCATTCGATGGCACCAGCCGCATCTATGCACCCGGGCGCCTCGACCTGCCCGACGCCCTTGCGGCCGGTCGCAGCTGGACGTCCGAGGGGGGCGTGATGCTTCTGGACGCCGCGGGCAACCGGGAGGCCTCGGCGTACCGGGCCACCTACGCGGCCACGCGGACGACGGACCAGGCCTTGCTGGCCCGCGCGTGCGTGGTGGTCACCATGACCGAGCAGATCGGCACCACGGAGGCCACCACCTCCGAACGCACCTGGTGCCGGCACGCCGGCCTGATCGCGTATGGCACCCTTCAGGGACGCTGGCAGGCCGCAGCGGATACCACCGCGACACCGGTCACCCCTGACGTGCCGTTCGACTGGGCCACCGCCGACCGTCTGACCTTCACCCCGCGCAAGGTGAACGTCACCGGGAACGGCACCACCTTCGTCACCCCCGTCTCCCCGCCCGGGATCCTGCCGGACGGAACCGCGGTGTTCAGCCACAACCTCACCGGCGAGGTGATCGCGCTGCGGACCGGCGCCGACCCGCCCACGCAGGTGTGGCGCGCGCGCCCGGGGGTGCGCAACACCGCTGCAGGGACCTTCGGCACCACCACCGTCGTCGCATCGGTCAACCGCCGCCTCGTGGCGTATGCGTCAGACGGTGCCTGGCTGTGGGACAGCGCGTTGTCCGACCTCGTTGTCGTTCCTCCGGTGCGACTGGGTGACCTGGTCGTCACGACCGGCCTCGACGGCGCCGTCACCGCCTACGACCTGGCCACCGGCGCCCAGCGTTGGCAGCAGGACGTGGGCAGCGAGGTGCGGGTGGCGCCGCAGGTCTCCGGCCAACGGGTGCTCGTGGTCGACCAGGGCGGTCAGCTGACCTGTTTCACGGCCGACGGTGCCACGGCGTGGGCGACGACCGTCGGGGTCGTGGAGCACTTCGGCGTCACCACCGGTCCGAACCCGGTGGTGGTCGTGCCCAACTCCGACGGTCCGCGGGTCGCCGGGGTCGCGCTGGACGACGGCAGGGAGCTCTGGCGACCCCGCCACACGGTGAGCACCCATGACGTGATCGCGCTCACCGGCGTCGTGGTGCTGCGCGACGAGGACGAGACGATCGGGGTGGACCCGGCCACGGGAAGGAAGGTGTGGACCTGGGCCGGGCCACGCACCTACGCCGGCATCGGCGGGGGCGACAGGTTGCTGCTGCTCGCAGTCGACAAGCTCGTCCTGCTGGACGACCGCGGTAACACCGTCACCGAGTGGCCGATGGAGATCGGCGATCCCTCCAGCAGCGGGTCGTGGCTGGCGGCCGCGCAGGGCCGCGTCGTGGTCCTCGGCGCCAGGGGCGCGGCGATCGGAGTGGTGGGTCCATGAGCCCCGTGCTGAGCCAGTTGCTTGCCGCGGTCTCCGACGTGCTGCACATCACCTTCGTCGCCCCCGTCCGGGAAGGCCGTCCGCACCCGTCAGCCTGGCCTCACGGCCTGCGTCAGGTCGGCGCGGCGGCCACCGCCGTGTTCGCCCTGCTCGCCCTCGCCATCGTTTTCGCCGGCCCGCTGCGGCAGTCGGGTCCACTGGCGATGAGCGGGACCTCTCCGGACGGCGTGCCAGTGGTGACGCTGCCGCTGCTGCTCACCGGCGTGCTGCTCTCCGCGATGCTCGCCGTGACCGCAGCCCTGCACGCCACATGGTGGCTGCGGCTTGTGCTGCTGATGGTCGGCGGGGCTGCCGTGGTGTTCTTCCTTTCCGACT
>JBBRIY010000242.1:0-4620 GCA_038220215.1 Propionibacteriales bacterium | reverse complement strand
GTGCCGCCTCGTAGACGTCCGCAGGGATCGTCTACAATCCGGCAAGGGTGAGCAGACCGATGAACGGAGCCGTCTTCCAGACGTCGGCGATGATCACCGCCCATTGTGAGTAGGCGTTGTCCGCCAGCCACAGGATCTTCTGCCCGAGGATGACGTTCATCACGCCGTTGGAGTCGAAGATCAGGCCCCACATGCGTGCTGACGCGATCGTCGGGATCGCCCACGGGATCAGGATCGCCGCGCGGACGAAGCCCTTGCCGCGGAATGCCCTCGCCATGATCAGGGCCATCGCGACACCGAGGACGGTCTCGAGCCCTACGCACACGATGGTGAAGAAGGTCACGTTCCAGAAGGAGTTGACCAACCGGTCCATCGATCCCCACACGCCGGTGACGGTCTGCGGGTTATTGAAGATGTTGGTGAAGTTGGCGAGTCCTACGAAGGACTCACCCTCGGGGATCAGGCCGGTGACCGGATCGACGGTCGTTGCCTTGAGGAAGACCGACTCCCGCAGCGAGAGCAGGATCGGGATGCCGACCACGAAAAGGATGACCAACATGGTCGGTGAGATCAGGACCGCGGCGAGCGTCGTTGCAACACCTTGGCTCATGCTTCCCCACCTCCTTTGCTTGAGATGCGACACCTCTCGGGGTCGCGGTTCGACCCGCGTCCCCGAGAGGTCCCGTCGGGACGGTGGTGTTACTTCAGCAAGCCTTCGAGCTTGGTCTGCAGGTCGCCGAACGCAGCAGCAGGCTCAACTGTCTTCTGCAGCGCGGCGTAGGTCGCGTCCTGAATCGCCAGGGTGACGTCCCCATACTTCACGGCCTTCGGACGAGCCTTGGCCAGCTTGATCGACTCGCCAAGGGTGGCCAGGTACGGGAACTGCTTGTTCAGGGCAGGATCGGCGTACAGGCTCTCCAGGATTGGCGCCAGCGAGCCCTTCTCGAGGAAGGTCTTCTGGGTTTCCGGAGAGGCGATGAACTTGATGAAGTCGCCAGCGGTGCCCTTGTTCTTGGTGAAGGCAGAGATGCCGATGTTGTGACCACCGAGGGTGGACACGCCGGGGCCGTCCTTGCCGGGCAGGGGTGCGACCGCAAACTTGCCGACGATCTTGGAGGAACCGTCAGTCTTGCTTGCAAGGTTCCAGACGTAGGGCCAGTTGCGGTGGAAGAGCAACTTGCCGTCCTGGAATGCCTGACGGCCTTCCTCTTCCTTCCAGGTGATGGCGTCGGCCGGGATCATGCCGGACTTGAAGCCATCCACCATCCACTGCAGGCCGGCGATGGCCTCAGGGGTATTCACTGCAGGCTTGCCATCAGCGGTGATGAACTCGCCACCAGCGGAGTTCACAGCCTCTGCGATGTTGCAGGTCAGACCCTCGTACTTCTGGTGCTGGCCGGCGTAGCAGGACATGCCCTTCTGGTCGGGCAGGACCTTGTCACATGCTGCCTGCATGTCGGCCCACGTCTTCGGCGCCTCGAGGCCGGCCTTGTCGAGCAGGTCCTTGCGGTAGTACAGCATGGCGCCGTCGGAGCCCTGCGGGTAGGCGTACACCTTGTTGAAGTAGGTCGACGCGTCAACGGCGCTCGCCAGCATGCCTGTGGTCGGGAACTTGTCGGCAGGCAACTCCTGCAGGAAGCCGTTGGCCGCGAACTCGCTGGTCCACACGACGTCAACCGACATCACGCTGAACTCGCCGCTCTTGGCCTGTCCACGCTTGATCATGTCGGCGCGCTGCTGGTCGGCCTCGGGAGAGAGCTCGATCATGGAGACCTGCTCGTTCGGGTGATCTGTATTCCACTGCTCCAGGACGGGCTTCCACACACCGGCGGTGTCCTTGCCCTGGGCGTAGGTGATCGGGCCGCGTTCGTCCCAGTTCACTCCACCGGCAGCAGGGCTGCTGGCGCCGGGAGTTCCGGCCGAGCTACACGCAGCAGTGACCAGCAGTGCCCCAAAGGTGGCAGCTGCTGCGAGCACGCGCCGCGTTGTGCGTGCATGAGACATAGAGTCCTCGCTTCTGAAATTGTGTCCCCCGCCTGGGGACCCTGATAGCACTCTAAGCAGGCTCGACCCCTTCTGTGCACTACCTTTCCCGGATTGTTATGAAGCTGAAGGCCAAAAGTCCGGAAATGTGGGAAATGAACCGATTCAGTTGGTTTGAATCGATTCATAAGCAATAGAGCTGAATAGGTAAATCGACCTACCTAGCAATCTGGATGTCGAGGAGCCCAGCTACGAAGGCGTCCGGACGTGGGAACTGTCAGCGGGCTTTCACGATCGACCGAACGACCAGGAAGAAGGTGACTGCGCCACCCGCCGCAGCAGCGAGGAGGGCCACCCTCTCGGTGCGCAGGTTGCCCCGCTCGTCGACCACCTGGGCCTTGGCCTGCTCGAAGGTGCCCTCGGCGAAGGCGCGGGCGTCCGCCACTGTGTTGGCGACGATCGCCTTCGGGTGCACCTGGTTGATCAGGTTCTCGACGTTGCCGGCCAGCCGCTGCCTGGCGGCCTCGATCTCGGCCTCAATGTCCTGCCGGGTCCGCACCATCGGGTCTGCCATTGTTCCTCCAACGTCGCCTGATTCTCCGACCCAGCCTATGCCGCGACCACGGGCCGCGACAGCCAACCGGCCACGTCCACGGACGTGGATTAGGGTTGGGCCATGACCCAACTGCATCCCGGCGACACCGCCCCAGCCTTCACCCTGTTGGACGCCGACCAGCGTCCGGTGTCCCTGAGTGGCTACGCCGCCGGACGGGTCATTGTCTACTTCTACCCAGCGGCGATGACCCCGGGCTGCACGATCCAGGCGGTCGACTTCGATGCTGCCCTGCGTGACCTCGCCTCGGCCGGCTACCAGGTGGTGGGCATCTCCCCCGATAGCCCGGAGAAGCTGGCCCGCTTCCGGGAGATGGAGCACCTGGGCTTCCCACTGCTGGCTGACCCCGACCGCGAGGTGCTGAAGGCGTACGGCGCCTACGGCTCCAAGACGCTTTACGGCAAGGTGGTGGAGGGCGTGCTTCGCTCGACGTTCATCGTCGACGTGGACGCCGAAGGCACCGGCAAGGTCGCTCTCGCGCAGTACAACGTTCGGGCGACCGGGCACGTCGCCAAGCTCCGCCGCGACCTGGGAGTCTGACCCCCGCGATTGTCGTCTGAACCTCGTTCAGACGTGCTTGGGTTCGGGCCGCCAGGACCGGGAGCCGGCGAAGCTCCGGCGGGCAAGCGAGTCGAGCAGGTCACTCGCGCCCGAGACGATCAGGTGCTCCCCGGGTGAGACCATGCGTTCGTCGGGCGGGTTGGGCTCGTAATCGCCAGGGGCATGCAGCATGGCAAGGGTGAGGATGCCGCGCTGCCGCAACTGGCCGATCGTCTGGCCGGCCAGGGGCCCGTCCGCCTGCGCCTCGACCTCCTCCATGGTGAAGGCCATACCACCAGGAGTCAGTGCAGCATCGATGAACTCGATGACGCCGGGGCGCAGCGCCAGGTTCACGATCCGCCGTCCGGCCATGGTGTAGGGCGAGACCGCCCGGTCGGCCCCGGCCTGGATCAGCTTGGAGATCACGTTCTCCGCGCCGGCGCGTCCAACAATGAACAGCTCGGGGTTCAGGGAGCGCGCAGTGAGTGTGACGTAGACATTCTGGGCGTCCGAGTCGATCGCGCTGATGAGGCCTTTCGCTCGCTCGACTCCAGCGGCGCGCAGGACTTCCTCGGTTGCGCCGTCGCCGTGGATGACCAGGTAGCCGTCATCCTCGGCGCGCTGGAGCGAGTCCTCCTTGACGTCGATCACGACGACCTTGTTGTTGTCACCGACCAGCTCACGGGCGACCATCGCCCCGACCCGGCCGTAACCACAGACAACGAAATGCCCATTCAGCTGGTCGATACTCCGCAACATCCGCTTGGCCTTTCTCCTGCCGCTGGCCACGTCGGCCATCACGTTCTCCGCAACGACCCCGACGGTGCCGAAGATCACGCCGATCGCCGAGAGCGCCATCAACATCGTCCAGATCTTGCCCGGGAGGTCGAGTTCGTGCACTTCCCGGAAGCCGACTGTCGTCATCGTGGTGACAGACATGTAGAGGGAGTCGAAGAAGCTCCACCCCTCAAGCAGCATGTAGCCGAACGCCCCGAGCAGCGCCAGCCCACAGACGGCGAGAATCCAGCCCAGCAACGGCCGCGCGGTTCGGGTCGTTCCCGCGGGACGGGAACCCCTGCCGAACTCGGCGAGCTTCACGCCTGCAGCCTATGGCTGGATTTCGCCCCACTTGCGGGAACGGTGAAATCCACGCCCCTGTAGCTCCTCGCGGCCCCGGCCGACGTTCCTCCTGGCCATCGCCGAACGACCCCGGGTTTCTTCGCGCTCCGCCAACAGTGCCGCTTCAGCTGGCGAGTTGGTCTGGTGGATGGCCGCGTGCGTTTCCGGGGTCCGCGCCGGTTTGGTGCCTCGCGTGGCGCATGGGTCTTCGTTCGGGGTCGCATCTTCGGGGTGGGATGGTTTCGGGAATCCCGTCGTCGGCGATCCGGATCTCCCACTGGTCGCGGACCGCGTATCGGGCGGGTTCGACCAGCCCGTGGTGGTGGTGACACAACAAGACCAGATTCCACAGGGCGGTCACACCG
>JBBRIY010000241.1:0-4622 GCA_038220215.1 Propionibacteriales bacterium | reverse complement strand
GTACGCCAGGTACGCCAGGTCCCAGAGCCTCGGGCCCGGAGAGCAGTAATCGAAGTCGATCACCCCGGTGAGCCGGCCGTCGTCGAAGACGAGGTTGTACGGCGCGAAGTCGTTGTGGCAGACCACCTCCGCCGGCTCCCGCACCGGCGAGCGCCAGCCGTCCGACACTCCGGCCAGCGGCAGGGACGCGTCGTGCAGGCGGCGCAGCAGGCGGGCCGCATCGTCAAGGACCTCCGGCGTCCACACCCAGTCAGGCATCGGGTACGCGGGGACGGTGCCCGGCAGGTAGCTCAGGCGCTCCCTGCCGTCCTCGGTGTAGCCGCGGGGCTGGGGGATTCCCTCGAGGTCGCTGTCCGAGCAGAGCTGCAGGAGCTTATGCACATTGGGCGTCCACGGCCCGGCGAGACGCAGGACCTCGTCACCGCGCCGGCTGACCGGCCCCATGTTCCCGCCCGCGAGCGGCTGTTCCTCAGTACCCAATGGCGTTGAGCGTGGAGCGGATCGCCGCGGCCGACTTGTTCAGCATGCCGATCTCGTGCGCGTCCATCGGGAACTGCAGGGTGCGCTGGACGCCGGAGGGTCCGACAAGGCTGGGCACCGACAGGGCAACGCCGGAGATGCCGCGGTAGTTGGTGAGCACGCTCGACAGCGGCCAGATCTTGCGCTGGTCGCCGAGGATGGCCTCAACGAGCCGGGCTCCGGCAAGGCCGATCGCGTAGTTGGTCGCACCCTTGCCCTCAATGATCGAGTAGGCGGCGTGCACGGTGTCGTGAGCGATCTGCGCCAGCACTTCCTCTGTGAAGCTGCGGGTGCCGTTTGCGTCCCGCCACTCGCGGACCGGGATCTGCGCAATCGATGCCGACGACCAGATCGGGAACTCGGTGTCGCCGTGCTCGCCGAACATGGCGGCGTGGACGTTGGACAGGGCCACCCCTGACCACTGCGCGATCGCCCAGCGAAGCCGCGAGGTGTCCAGCAGCGTCCCGGTGGACAGCACCCGGCTCACCGGCAGGCCGCTCACCTTGTGCGCCACAACCGTGAGGACGTCGCACGGGTTGGTTACCAGAACGAGGACGGCGTTGGGGGCCTGCTCGACGAGCTGTGGAATCAGCTTGGTCATGATGCCGGCGTTCACCCCGGCCAGGTCGAGGCGCGTCTGGCCCGGCTTCTGGCGGGCGCCTGCGGTGATGATGATCACCGAGGAGTCCTTCACGACGGAGATGTCGGAACCGCCGGTCACCACGGAGGTGGGGGTGAACTGGGTGCCGTGCGCGAGGTCGTGGACCTCGGCCTCGACCTTCTTCGTGTCGATGTCGTACAGGGCGATCTGGCGGGCCGAACCGCGGATCAGGGAGGCGTAGGCGATCGACGTGCCGACCGACCCGGCGCCCACAACGGTGAGCTTGGAATTGGCGAGGTTGGCGTTCTCCACGGTCCCAGATGTCATGGGGTCAGCCTATCTAGGACCCGTCGGTACTCACGAGGGAGCGAAGCAAAGCAGACAGGTGGACGCGGCGAGAGCTGTCGTCGGGTTCGAGGCCGTGCAGCAGGGCGCTCCCGCCGCTGTGGGAGTACACCGCGTGCAGCAGGTCGATCGCCTGGTCAACAGGAACCTGCAGGGTGGCACCCACCTGGGCGACGGCTGTCGTCAGCAGGTCGCCCACCCGCTGGCAGGTTCGCTCACCGAGGGCCAGTAGCGGAGCCCGCAGAGCGGGGTTACGGATCGCGTAGAGGCGCAGCTCCATGCCCGCAACCAGGTCCTGGCTGCCGCGAGGCTGCGCGGCGAGGAAGACGCTCAACGCCGACTCGACCAGCTCGTCGATGGTGCGTGCGTGCAACATTTCGCCCTGCAGCGCTTCCACTGCCTTCTCCGTGGCGGTCAGCTCGCGCGCGGCTTGGCGGTCGAGGACGGCAAGGCAGAGCTCGTCCTTGTCAGCGAAGTTGGAGTAGAAGGCGCCGCGCGTGAACTCTGCCCGCTCGCAGATCTCTTCGACGCTGGCACCGAGCACGCCCTTCTCCGCGAACAGCAGGACGGCAGCGTCCATCAGCTTCTCGCGGGTCTGGGTGCGGCGAGGCGTCAGAGCAGTGGTGGCCATGTCGTCTCCCTCCGAGTTTGAATACAGGTCTGTATTGAATACGA
This sequence comes from Propionibacteriales bacterium, assembly GCA_038220215.1. Classification (GTDB taxonomy): domain Bacteria; phylum Actinomycetota; class Actinomycetes; order Propionibacteriales; family Propionibacteriaceae; genus Propionicimonas. The sequence continues at coordinate 2,482 of JBBRIY010000241.1, read as the reverse complement.
TACTGTATCGAACCGCTGTTCGTGGCAACCCGGAAGGCAGCACCTTGTCATCGTTCCTGTATCGCCTCGGCCGTGCGTGCTACCGGATGCGCGGGCGGGTGCTGGTCGCATGGGCCATCGTGATCATGCTGTTCGCCGGCCTTGCCGTGACGATCGGCGGTCAGTTCAATGATGTGTTCGAGGTGCCGGGCGCCAGTTCCACCAAGGCGCTGAACCAGCTCAAGGTCACCTTCCCCGAGGCGGCGGACGCGACCGCGACGGTGCTGATCAACGCACCCGAGGGCTCCCGGCTGGAGGACAGGGACGTCAAGGACGCCATCGCGAACTGGTCGAAGGACGTCGAGGACGTGCCGTTCGTGAAGGGTGTGATCGACCCCTACAACGAGAACATCGATGGCCTGATCAGTGCGGACGGGGCCAGCGGGCGGGCCATGATCCGCGTGGAGGGCACCTCTTCGACAGTCACCGACGCGCAGCGCGAACAGCTCACCGAGGCCGCCAAGACCATTGAGACCACCCTGCCGGGCTCTGAGGTTCTGATCGGGGGTGAGATCTTCTCGGTGCACGTGCCGCGGATCACCGTCGTCGAGGCGCTGGGTCTCGGCGTCGCGATCATCGTCCTCGTGCTCACCCTCGGCTCGGTGGTGGCATCGATGATGCCGGTGGGGACGGCGGTCGCCGGTGTCGGCATCGGCGTGCTGAGCGTGCTGATCGCCGCCGGCGTGATCCCGGTGAGCTCGACCACCCTGATGCTGGCGATCATGCTCGGCCTGGCCGTCGGCATCGACTACGCCCTGTTCATCATCTCCCGGCACCGCGACCAGTTGGCCACCGGCATGGAGGTCGAGGAGTCCGCTGCCCGCGCCGTGGGGACCGCCGGCTCCGCTGTCGTCTTCGCCGGACTGACCGTGGTGATCGCCCTGGTGGGGCTGAGCATCGCCGGGCTGCCTTTCCTGACCGTCATGGGCGTCTTCGGTGCGCTCACCGTCGCCTTCGAGGTGCTCCTCGCTCTCACCCTGCTGCCCGCCATGATGGGCTTCGCCGGGGAGCGGCTGCGACCAAGGGAGCGCAAGGTGCGCAAGCCGCGCGCCGGCCGTACCCCGAAGGACCGGAAGCCGTTCAGCTTCGGTGCCTGGTGGGTCAAGCTGGTCACGGCGTGGCCGGCGGTCACGATCGTCGTCGTCCTTGTCGGCATCGGCGCGCTGGCCTACCCGGCCAAGGACCTGTCGATGGCGCTCCCGACGTCGGGGCATTCGCTGCCCGGCACGCAGGACCGTGAGACCTTCGACGCGATCACCAGCAAGTTCGGCATCGGCTTCAATGGCCCGCTGATCGTGACCGTCGACATCGTCGAGCTGGACGATCCCATCGAGGCCCTCGACGGGCTCAAGGCGGACATCGAGAAGATGCCCGGCGTCCAGATGGTCGCTGCTGCAACGCCGAACGCCAACGTCGACACCGGCATGGTGCAGATCATCCCCACCACCGGACCGGACGACCCGGCGACGGCCAACCTCGTCGAGCGCCTCAGGGAGCGCGAGGCCGAGTGGAAGAGCGCCTACGACGTGACCACCGCCGTCACCGGCTTCACCGCCATCCAGATCGACGTCACCACCCAGCTGGAGGAAGCGCTGCTGCCGTTCGGCATCTTCGTCGTCGGGCTGTCGCTGGTGCTGCTGACCATCGTCTTCCGCTCGATCTGGGTGCCCATCAAGGCGGCGCTGGGCTATCTGCTCAGCGTCCTCGGAGCCTTCGGGGCCACCGTCCTCGTGTTCAACCAGGGCTGGGGCAAGGAAGCGATCAACCTCCCGGAACCCGGGCCGGTGATCAGCTTCCTGCCGATCATCCTGATGGGCATCCTGTTCGGCCTCGCCATGGACTACGAAGTCTTCCTGGTGTCCCGGATGCGCGAGGAGTTCGTGCACGGCAACACCGAGCACTCCGTCGAGGACGGCTTCGTGCACTCGGCGAAGGTGGTCGTGGCTGCCGGGCTCATCATGTTCGCCGTCTTCGCCTTCTTCGTGCCCAACGGCGAGGGCGCGATCAAACCGATCGCCTTCAGCCTGGCTGTCGGCGTCGCGCTGGACGCCTTCGTCATCCGGATGACTCTCGTGCCGGCGGTGATGAAGCTGCTCGGCCGGCACGCCTGGTGGCTGCCGAAGTGGCTGGACGCACGGCTGCCGTCCCTCGACATCGAGGGTGAGGCGCTCAGTCGACAGGTCCACCTGGCCAGCTGGCCGTCCCCGGACGATACCTCGGCCATCGTCGGCGAAGGGCTGACCGCAGAAGCCGGCGGACGCACGCTGTTCCGCGGCATCGACCTCAGGGTCCAGCCGGGACAGGTGCTGGTCGTCGAGGGCGAACACGCCCAGCGCCGGGCCCTGCTGCTCGCCCTTGCCGGACGCGTGAAGCTCACGGAGGGAACCCTGAAGGTGCTCGGCCATGTGCTGCCCGAGGAAGCGCCCGTCGTCCGCGCCCTCGC
>JBBRIY010000240.1:0-4638 GCA_038220215.1 Propionibacteriales bacterium | reverse complement strand
GTCGATGCCGACCACCTTGCCGGTGGCAGCACTGCGGGATCGGACGGTCGCATCTGGCTGCCCGCCAACGACCTGATGACCAAGCTGGGCCTCACCGATTCGGCTGCTGAGGCCGCCGAGTACCTGGAGGCGCTCCTCGGTGCTCCGACCGCGGCCTCGACTCCCGAGCGGCGCAGCGCCTACGTGCGCACGGCCGGCAAGCTGGCCCGCTGGCTGACCCAGTCGAACGTGGCGCTCATGGCAGTCAAGGGCGTCCCCGACCACCACAGCGACCTGCCCGGTGGGAAACCGCAGGGCCGCGTTCTGCAGGCACAAACGATGGACCGTCGGGTTCTCGGTGACTGGGCCGACTCGCTGCGTCCGGAGTCGGGCGCGGAGACCAGCCGTCTCGGCCGGCTGCTGCCGGGACGACGGAACACCGGGAGCGCCGGCGAGGCTCTCGCGGGCCAGCTGCTGCACCGCGCCACAGCCAACGGCGTCGAGGTCTGGCTGGACAGCCCGGTGGTCGGGCTCCTTGGTGAGGGCTGCGTCACCGGCGTGGTCGTCCACAGGGACGGTGAGGACCTCGCAGTCCCTGCCCGCCGCGTGCTGCTGGCCAGTGGCGGTTTCGAGCGCAACCAGAGCCTGCGCGAGGAGTACCTGCCGTTGCCGACCGAAGCCGACTGGTCGGTCTCCGGAGCGACCAACACCGGCGAACTGCTGAACCTCGCCGTTGCCCACGGTGCAGCGACCGCTGCCCTGGATGACGCCTGGTGGGCTCCGGTCATGCTGGTCGACGGGGAGGCCTACTCCCTCGACGGGGTGCGCGGGAAGCCGCACAGCCTGATCGTCGACTCCGCAGGCGACCGCTTCTTCAACGAGGCTACGCCGGCCAACACCGCCGGTCGCGCGCTCTACGACCGCAGCCGCGGGGTCCGCGCCGTGCCGTCCTTCCTGATCATGGACAAAGTGCACCGGCAGCGCGTCGCGCTGGGGCCGTGGGCTGCGAACACCACCCCCAAGGCCGCGATCGAGAACGGCGACATCGTCCGCGCAGGCAGCCTGAACGACCTGGCAACGGCACTCGGTGTCGACCGGGCCGGCCTGCTGGGCTCCGCCGTCCGGTTCAACGGTTTCGCGGGCAAGGGCAAGGACACCGACTTCAAACGTGGCGAGTCCGCGTGGGACGCCGCTGCAGGCGAGCCGGGCAAGGCGGGCAAGCGCCGCAACCCCAGCCTCGGCAAGGTGGACAAGCCACCGTTCTTCGCCGTGAAGGTCTATCCGGGCGACACCGGGACGAAGGGCGGGCTGCTGATCGACGCAACCTCGCGGGTGCTGACCCCGGACGGGACTGTGCTGCCCGGGCTGTACGCCTGCGGGGGCGCGGCCGCGTCACTGTTCAAGAACACGAGCCCCGCGCCCGGCGCAGCCCTCGGAGCTGCCCTGGTCGAGGCCTTCCTCGCCGCAACGGATCAGCCGGACCGCCGCCGCGCGTTGTAGTCGCGCATGCGCTGCGGGTAGCCGACAACACCTGCGTCGTAGGCCGGCAACCGGTGGGACGCAGCGAACCTGCGCGCCCAGTCGACATTGCTGACACTGCGCCGCGTCCACTCCCCGTCGTGTGCGATCAGGAGGAGTGTGGTCCGCGTCATGGTCGTCGGCTGCTCGATGAACGCCTCGACGCCACGCCTGGTTTCGATGAACTCCTTGAGGTGCGCGATCGTCGCTGACTCCATGCCGGCGCCGCGTGCCGACCCGGCCCGCCTGTCACGCATTCTCGAGAACCAACCCACGGCGCCCATTATGGTCGCCGATTTCCGGGCTAGTCTGAACCTGCACTGACAAGACAGCCGAAGGAGCCTGAGCCATGTCCACTCCCGTACCACTGCCAGCACTTGGGGAAAGCGTCACGGAAGGCACGATCTCCCGCTGGCTGAAGCAGGTCGGCGACCGGGTCGAGATGGACGAGCCCCTGGTTGAGGTCTCCACGGACAAGGTCGACACCGAGATCCCGTCCCCGGTGGCAGGTGTGATCCTCGAGATCCTCGTGCCCGAGGACGGCGTCGCTCCCGTCGGCGCCGTGCTGGCGACGATCGGCGAACCTGACGAGGCTGCCGACGGCTCCGCACCCGCCCCGGCCGCGCCGGTCGAAGCTCAGGAGGCAACCGAGCAGGCCGCCCCCGCGCCCGCAGCGTCCCCGGTGACCCCCGCCGAGGAGGAAGTGCCGGCTCCGCAGGCGCCGAGCACGGAGAAGGAGCCGGGCACCGAGACGCCCGCACCCGGCGAGGCGGGTGGCACGGACGTGGTCCTGCCGCAGCTCGGCGAGTCGGTCACCGAGGGTACGATCTCGCGCTGGCTGAAGAAGGTTGGCGACTCCGTCGAGGCGGACGAGCCGCTGGTCGAGGTCTCCACAGACAAGGTCGACACCGAGATCCCCTCCCCCGTCGCCGGCGTCGTGCTGGAGATCCGGGTCGAGGAGGACGCCACCGCAGCGGTCGGCTCGGTCCTCGCGGTCATCGGCGCAGCGGGTGCTGCCCCGGCGGCAGCCCCGGCTCCCGCGGCCCCCCAACCGGTTCAGGCTGCACCGGTTCAGGCCGCACCGGTTCAGGCCGCACCGGCCCCAACCCCGACACCCGCCGCGACCCCGACACCCGTTCCTGCCCCCGAACCGGCTCCCGCAGCCCCGGCCGCGCCCACTCCCGCTCCCACACCTGCGCCCACTCCGGCGGCCTCGTCCCCGTCCCCCGTGCCCGCACGGCGCGTGGCTGAGGACGCAGCGGAGACCAGCTATGTCACCCCGCTGGTGCGCAAGATGGCGGAGGCCAATGGCATCGACCTGAGCACGCTCACCGGCACCGGCGTCGGCGGCCGCATCCGCAAGCAGGACGTCCTCGATGCTGCCGAGGCTGCGAAGGCTGCAGCCGAGGCCGCCCGCAAGGCTGCTGAAGCGCCCGCCCCTGCACCGGCGGCTCCGGCCGCTGTTCCGGCGCCGGCTGCGTCCGCCTCCGGAACCGATGGTGGCAGCAAGCGCGGCACGACGGAGAAGATGACCCGCATCCGCTCCACGATCGCCAAGCGCATGGTGGAGTCGCTGCAGGTTTCCGCCCAGCTCACCGCGACCGTTGAGGTCGACCTCACGGCGATCTCGAAGCTGCGCGCGAAGGAGAAGGACGCGTTCAAGGCCCGCGAGGGCGTCGGGCTGTCCTACCTGCCGTTCATCGCGAAGGCTGCCGTCGAGGCGCTCAAGGAGCACCCGGTGGTGAACGCGACCATCGACACCGAGGCCGGCACGATCACCTACGCCGACGCCGAGCACCTGGGCATCGCGGTCGACACCGAGAAGGGCCTGATGGTCCCGGTGGTCAAGGATGCGGGCGACCTGTCGGTCAGCGGCCTTGCCAAGAAGATCGGCGACCTCGCCTCCCGCAGCCGCTCGAACAAGGTCACCCCCGACGAGCTCGGCGGCGGCACGTTCACGATCACCAACTACGGCTCGGCCGGCACGCTGTTCGACACCCCGATCATCAATCAGCCGCAGGTCGCCATCCTCGGCACCGGCGCGCTGGTGAAGCGCCCCATGGTGGTCAAGGACCCCAACCTCGGCGAGATCATCGCGGTGCGCGACATGATGTACCTCTCGATGAGCTACGACCACCGGCTGGTGGACGGCGCGGTGGCCGCCCGCTTCCTGAGCTTCGTGAAGGCGCGGCTCGAGGAGGGTGCTTTCGAGCTGTGACGGCCGCACCGATGGCAGGAAGGGAGCAGGTGCCGGACGCCCGTCCGGTCTCCTTCCGCTACCTGGGGCTGGACGACGGGCTGCTGAGCGACTACCACGAGGCGTGGCAGCTGCAACGCGAGGTGCACGCGCGGGTGGCCTCCGGTGAGCTCGGACCGCAGGTGCTGTACGTCGAGCACCCACCGGTGTACACCGCCGGCCGCCGCACCGAGGCGCACGAGCGCCCACTCGACGGCACGCCGGTCGTCGACGTCGACCGGGGAGGGAAGATCACGTACCACGGACCCGGCCAGCTGGTCGGGTACCCGATCGTGTTCCTGCCGAGGGGCATCGGCGTCGTCGACTACGTCCGCCGGGTCGAGGAGGCGCTGATCCGCCTGCTGGCGGGGTACGGCGTGGCAACCGGACGGGTTCCCGGACGCACGGGGGTGTGGCTGGCGGCCGGCGACGGGCGCCCCGAGCGCAAGATCGCAGCCATCGGCATCCGGGTGTCCCGGCAGACGACCATGCACGGCTTCGCGCTGAACGTGTCCAGCGATCTCGCCGATTTCGGTCGCATCGTGCCCTGCGGGATCGCCGACGCCGGCGTCACCTCGCTGGACGCCGAGCTGGACGGGTCGGCACCCACCCTCGTCGGCGTGGGCCGCGACCTCGAGCCGTACCTCGCAGAAATGCTGGCCTTCAAGCCGTTCGAGCTGTCCCCCGACCTTGTCCGCGACGCGCAGCCCGAGGAATTGCCCACGGCCAGGGTCACCTACGGCCTCACCGGATAGAACCCTTCACAAGCGCAGTTACGATAGCCGGGTGACAGACACCCAGCCCCGGCGACTGCTCCGTCTCGAGGTGCGCAACGCGCAGACCCCGATCGAACGCAAGCCTCCGTGGATCAAGACGACCGCAACCATGGGCCCGGACTACCGGGA
>JBBRIY010000239.1:0-4641 GCA_038220215.1 Propionibacteriales bacterium | reverse complement strand
CTTGGGTGTGAATCAGTGCACCGTTGACGGTGGACCAATTCACAATCAACGGAAGATGGGGACGAGCTCAGGAACATCCGGGACTCGCCATGATCGAGCGTGGACGGGATGCGTGATTCCCCATCGGCCCGGGCGAACTCGCCGCAAGGGCGCGCGCGCAACGCCGTCAGCCCAGCCGTGGTCGCACACGACCGCTATGCGGAGGCTCTCAGAGACTCGAGGGCGGCTAGGACGAGGTCGAGGCCGAAGATGAACTCCTCCGACGGGTCGTAGCCGGCGGCGACGAGCGCTGCGGCGGACTCGTTGAGGTAGGGGAAGTCGTCGGCAGGGAGCTGGGGCAGGTAGACGTCCTCGGCCATGTCCGCAAACTCATCGGCCGTATCGAACGGCAGGCTGGCTGCCTGGAGGGCGAACCCGTAGACGTAGCTGTCGAGCAACCAGTTGGCGTGTGTCGCCATCAAGACCGAGAAGCCAGCCCTCCGCAGGCGGGCAGTGACCGCTTCGCGGTGGCGGAGGTTCGCGGGCCCCGGCGATGTCCTCGACTCCATCAGGCCGATCGCCCACGGGTGGCGTGCGAGAACCTGTCGGGCGGATACCGCCTGCCGTCGCATTGCCGACTGCCAGTCGGTCTCAACGGGGGGGAGCCCGATCTCCTCGAACACGATGTCGATCATGGCGTCCAGCAACTCGTCCTTGTTCGCCACGTAGTGGTAGAGCGACATCGCACCCGCACCGAGCGCGCCAGCCAGCCGGCGCATGCTCAGCCCGTTGACCCCCTCGCTGTCGGCGAGCCGCATCGCCTCAGCCACGACCCGCTCCTTGCTCAGGCCGGCGTCGGACGCGACCTGGCGTTCTTCCTTTGCAGACACGGGACTCCTCACTCGTACGACTTGACGATCGTACAGCGTACGTGCATAGTACAGCGTACGACGTACAGTGTACGAGCAGGCGACCGTCGCAGCTCGGAGATGAGGAGGCTTCTGTGGGAATCGAACAGCGATCAAAGGCCGGAGCACCCCTGGCGCCAGGGGCGAGGCCGGCCGGGGCGGCGATGATGCGGGCCGCCGTCCAGCACCGCTACGGCCCGCCCTCAGTGCTCGAGTCGTCCGAGGTCGGGATCCCGTTGCCCGGTCGAGGCGATGTGCTCGTCCAGGTGGGCGCGGCCTCGGTACATCCTGGCGACTACTTCGTCATGACCGGGCAGCCCTACGTGGTGCGCCTGGTGTACGGGCTCCACCGGCCGCGGCACGGCATCCCTGGCAGGGATCTAGCTGGCGTGGTGAGAGCGGTCGGGAAGGATGTCACCGCTTTCCGCCCCGGCGACGAGGTGTTTGGGTGGAGCACCGCTGGAACGCTCGCGGAGTATGCCTGCGTCCCGTCGGAGAACCTCGTGAGCGTGCCCGCCAACGTGTCGGTCGTGGACGCGGCGGCGGTGCCCACGTCGGCCCTGGCGGCGTTGCAGGCGATGCGCAAGATCGCGAACGTTCAACCAGGCCAGACGGTGCTGGTCACGGGCGCGTCGGGCGGCGTGGGCTCTTTCGCCGTGCAGATCGCCAAGGCGTTTGGTGCCGAGGTGACGGGTGTGTGCAGCACCCGCAACGTCGACCTGGTCCGGTCGCTCGGTGCCGACCACGTCGTTGACTACACGAGGACCGACTTCACCCGCACCCAGACGCGCTACGACGTCATCCTCGACAACGTGGAAGCCCAGCCCCTGGCGGCTGTCCGCCGAGCGCTGACGCCCACCGGCACCCTCATCCCCAACAGCGGACGCGGCGGCCGCTGGCTCGGCCCCCTCGGCCGGATCGTCAAAGCGCACGTGCTGTCCGGGTTCACCCGTCAGCAGCTGAAGCCCTTCCTGTCGGTCGAGAAACGCGAGGACCTGCTCACCCTGGCCGATCTGCTCGCGACCGGGCAGGTCAAGCCCGTCATCGATCGCACCTACCCCCTCGACGAAGCAGCGGACGCACTCCGCTACGTCGGCGCCGGCCACACCCGAGGGAAGGTCGTCATCACCGTCTGACGACCGGACCGACAAGAACGACTCAACCCGTGCGCATGCACGCACAGACCTGCCGCCACTCCGGCGGAGGGACCGCACCTCTCGAAAGAAGGACCGATGGCCATCCGAACCAATACCTCGAACCTGCTCGACAACCCGCCGATGCCCGTGCAGGCCAAGCTCGCGGCAGCCTGGACCAGCCTCATGTTCCTCGTCATCTACATCGACTACTACCACCTCTACCAGCCCGGCGAAATCGACGAGATCCGGGGTGGCGTCATCTTTGCGTTCGACATCAGCGGGACATTGATGAGCATCTTCTTCGTGATCATCGCGATCCCGGCCCTGATGGTGATGCTCTCCATGACGCTGCCCAGCCGTGTGAACCGCGTCACGAACCTCGTCGTGGCATCTCTGTACATCCCGATCATGGTGTTCAACGTGGCAGGGACGACCTGGGATTATGCCTTCTACTACGCCCTCACCATCGGAGTCGAGGTGCTGATCCTGGCCTTCATTCTGCGCTCCGCCTGGGCATGGCCTCGAACCGCCGCCCTCGCAGCCGGTGCCGCGACGACCGACCTTCGACAGCAGTCATCGAGGTAACGGGCCCTCGGAAAGTCCTGCGGCGGGAAGCCCGCTGCCGCGGGCTCCGGGCCCGCCGTGACCAAGAAGGGCCGCCCACCGGTGAAGGTGGGCGGCCCCAGGTCATTGCGGGACGTGTGCGGCTCAGGCGGCCGGCTCCAGCATCGGGCCGGTGACCTCCGCGGGCGCCCCAGCAGGCTGCTGCGGGGTGACGCCGGCGAACCCGTTGAGCAGGTCGCCCAGCTTGATGCCGGTCAGCTGCTCGATGACGCCGGGCAGTTCCGCCATCAGGCCGATCGTCTTCTTCGTCAGGTCGGTTGCACCATCGGTCGAGATGACCGTCATGTTCGCGATCCCGGCCATCGGGGAAGCGATCGCGGACGCGATCGCCGGCAGCTGGTCGACGACCATCTTCGCCATGGCAGCCTCGCCGTACTTCGCGAGAGCGTCAGCCTGGGCGGTGGTCGCAGCAGCGTTCGCCAGACCAATCGCCTGAATGGCTGCAGCTTCCGCGACACCCTCAGCCTGACGGGCTTCCGCAGCTGCAAGCCGGCTCGCCTTGGCGGCTTCAGCTTCGGCGATGGTCCTCGCCTTGGAAGCTGCCGCGTCCGTCTCAGTCTTGTACCTGCTCGCGTCAGCCTGCTTGCGGATCGTCGCGTTCAGCTCCTTCTCCGTCAGGATGGCCTGCTGCTCAGCAACAAGCTGCTGGGCGGTGACCAGACGCTGGTTCTGCGCGGCAGCCTCCAACGGTCCGGCGTTCGCAGCCTCAGCTGCAGCCTTGTCGGTTGTCGCCTTGATCTGTGCCCTCTTCAACGCAAGAGTCTGCTGAGCTTCAGCGACAATCTGGTCGGCGGCAGCCACAGCCTGCTCGGATGCCTGCTTGGCCTGCGCTTCGGCAATGTCAGCCATCTGGCGGACCCGCGCCTGCTCCGGGCGACCCATGTCCTTCAGGTAGGTGGAACCGTCGGTGTCCTGCACGTCCTGGATCTGCAACGTGTCAACCACCAGGCCCTGACCGGACAGGTCGTTCTCGGCCATCTCTGCAACCTTCGCGGCAAGCGTGGCCCGGTCGTTGTTGATCGCCAGCGCGGTCATGCCGCCAATGACGGAACGCAGGGTGCCGGTGAGGACTTCGCGGCAGAACTGTTCGATCTGGTCCTGCTGGGAACCGAACCTTTGTGCGGCTGCCCGGATGGACTCGTCCGTGTCGCCGACCTTCACAATGGCGATGCCGGTCACCGACAGCGGAATGTTGCCCTCGGCGTAACCGTTCGGGACAGACACCTCGATACGCAGCGACTGCAAGTTCATGACGGACAGCTGCTGGATGAGCGGGATGATGAAAGCGCCGCCACCACGGACAACACGCTGGCCGGACAGGTCGACGGTCGTCTGGCCTGCCTCGTTCATGGTGCGCTTGCCGCTGCGGCCGGTGATGACGAACGCCTCGTTCGGCTTCGCAACCCGGTAGCGGGATGAGATAAGCCAGATCACGAGCGCGCCGACGAGCAGCAGTCCGACAATCCCGAAGAACGGGTTCTCGAGAAGGTTCACAGGGTTCCTTTCCCCATTTGATCAGCGAAGGTGCGAGACACGGACACAGGTCAGCGACACCAATTCGGTGACCTCTGCCAGCTGCCCGATCTCGATCTGGTCCACGGAGATGGCCGACAGGCGCCGCTTCTCCCCGGAGACCGTCACTTCGACCTGACCGGTTCCACCCGGACGGATCGGTGTGATGACTTTGACGGTCTTCCCGAGCACTGTTTTCGCGGAGGTGTCCGGCGCCGACGTGGCATGGCGAAGCTTGTAGATGCCCCATGCCAGGAAGGCATACATGCCGGCAGCTGTGACGCCGCCCAGCAGGTAGGCGGGCACATCCTGAACGCCGAAACCAATCAGGGTGCCTGCGGTGAAGCAGAAGGTGGCCACGCCACCGGCCATCCCGGGCATCGTGAACCATTGGTGATCGGGCAGGTCGAAGACGCCGTCGAACAGCAGCACAAGGCCGCCGACCGCGAGAGCGATGACGCCGACGATGAACAGGGTGGTCA
>JBBRIY010000238.1:0-4654 GCA_038220215.1 Propionibacteriales bacterium | reverse complement strand
CGGCTGCGCCACTACCTGCCGGCCGTGACCATCGGCTCGATCGCATGGGCGCTGCTCTACGCCACCCTCGGGACGGTCGGACTCGACCTTTTCGGCAGGTTGTACGCGTTCTCGCCGGTAGCAGCGATCGCGCTGGTGGTGCTGGCGGGACTGGCGGTCGGCGCCTACCTGTTCGTTGAGATCCGCGGTCAAGTCCGCACCGACCGTCCCACGGAGGACTCAAGGGCTTAGCATTCCGTCATGGCCGAGATCCGCAAGCACAACCCGGCGACGGGCACAGCGATCCAGCAGGCGCTGCGCGCAGCGATGGGTGAGGGTATCCGTCCGCTGGTGCCCGGCGAGGCCGCACCGACGAAGCCTGCCACGGCCGTCCCGGCGACCGGTGCCACCACCTGGGTGAGCCTGCAGATGCAGCAGCCCATGCCCGAACCCGAGCCAGAGGACGACGAAACCGCCGGGCCGTAGCGGCCCGGCGGTTTCGGTTTCACCTCAGCTGCAGCCGCTGGTCGAGCCGCAACCCTCGCAGATGTAGCACGAGCCTGAGCGCCGCATCTTCGTCCCGCAGGTGAGGCACAACGGGGCATCGACACTCAGGCCGGACAGCTTCTCCAGCACCTCCGCCGTCGAGCGCGCGGTCACTTCGACCAACGCAGGCTGGTTCGGCCCCTCGGCGTGCACATGGACGTCGTCGGCAGCGTCGTTCTTCAGCGACTCCGACTCGATCATGTCGGCCTCGTCCTCCTCGGACAGGTACTTGCCGGTCTCCACGTACCGAGCCCGCTCGGAGGCGGTGTAGATGCCCAGTTCGGCCCGCTCGTCGAAGGACAGGTAGTCCAGGGCCAGCCTGCGGAAGATGTAGTCCATGATCGACTGCGCCATCCGCACGTCCGGGTCGTCGGTCATGCCGGCCGGCTCGAACTTGAGGTTGGTGAACTTCTGCGCGAACTGCTCCAGCGGCACGCCGTACTGCAGCCCGATGGAGACGGCGATGCTGAACGCGTCCATCACGCCGGAGAGCGTGGAGCCCTGCTTGCCGAGCTTGAGGAAGACCTCACCCAGCGTGCCGTTGTCGTACTGGCCCGACGTCATGTAGCCCTCGGCGCCGGCAACGGAGAATGACGTCGTGCGGCTCACCCGCGACTTCGGCAAACGGCTGCGACGGGGACGGTACTCGATTCGCACCTCAGGCTCTGCCTTCACTGCAGCCTTCTGGTCGGGTTTCTTGCCATCGCTCAGCGGCTGGCCGACCTTGCAGTTGTCACGGTAGACGGCCAGCGCCTTCAGCCCGAGCTTCCAGCCCTGGAGGTAGACATCGGCGATCTCGGCGACCGTCGCGGACTCGGGCAGGTTCACCGTCTTGCTGATCGCACCGGAAAGGAAGGGCTGCACTGCAGCCATCATCCGCACGTGGCCCATCGGCTTGATCGAGCGCTGGCCCATGGCCGTGTCGAAGATCTCGTAGTGCTCGGGCTTCAGGCCGGGCGCGTTCACGACGTGGCCGTTCTGCGCGATGTACTCGATGATCGCCTCAACGGTCTCGGCCGTGTAGCCCAGGCGGTTCAGTGCGCGCGGGATCGTCTGGTTGACGATCTGCATCGACCCGCCGCCGACCAGCTTCTTGAACTTGACCAGCGAGAAGTCCGGCTCGATGCCCGTGGTGTCGCAGTCCATCATGAAGCCGATGGTCCCGGTCGGGGCGAGGACGGACGCCTGGGCGTTACGGAAGCCGTCCTTGGCGCCGAGTGCGACCACCTGGGCCCATTCCAGCGCTGCGGCCTCGTGCACGGGCTTGTCGAGGATGTCGACGCTGCGGGAGTCGTCGTCAGCCGACTGGTGCTTGCGCATCACCCGCTGGTGGGCGGAAGCGTTACGGGCGTAGCCGTTGTACGGACCGACCACCGCTGCCAGTTCCGCAGAACGCCGGTAGGAGACGCCGGTCATCAGCGACGTGATGGCAGCAGCCATCGACCGTCCGCCGTCGGAGTCGTAGGCCAGGCCGACGGCCATCAGAAGGGCGCCGAGGTTGGCGTACCCGATGCCGAGTTGGCGGAAGTCCCGCGTGGTCTGGCCGATCGACTCTGTCGGGAAGTCGGCGAAGCAGATCGAGATGTCCATTGCCGTGATGATCAGCTCAGTGGCCTTGACGAACAGCTCGACGTCGAAGGTGTCGTCCTCGCGCAGGAACTTCATCAGGTTGAGGCTGGCAAGGTTGCAGGAGGAATTGTCGAGGCTCATGTACTCCGAGCAGGGGTTGGACGCAGTGATCCGGCCCGACTCGGGGTTGGTGTGCCAGGCATTGATCGTGTCGTCGTACTGCAGGCCGGGATCGGCGCACGCCCAGGCCGCCTGGGAGATCTTGGCGAACAGGTCGCGGGCATCGACGGTCTCGATGACCTCACCGGTCATCCGGCCACGCAGGCCGAACTCGGTGCCGTCCTCGACCGCACGCATGAAGTCATCGGTGACGCGCACCGAGTTGTTCGCGTTCTGGTACTGGACGCTGACGATGTCCTTGCCGCTCAGGTCCATGTCGAAGCCCGCGTCACGCAGCGCACGGATCTTGTCCTCCTCGTGCGCCTTGGTCTCGACGAACTCGTAGATGTCAGGGTGGTCGACATCGAGCACCACCATCTTGGCCGCGCGCCGGGTGGCACCCCCGGACTTGATGGTGCCCGCGGACGCGTCCGCGCCTCGCATGAAGGAGACCGGGCCGGACGCCGTGCCGCCGGAGGACAGCAGCTCCTTGCTCGACCGGATGCGGGAGAGGTTGAGGCCGGCGCCGGAGCCGCCCTTGAAGATGAAGCCCTCTTCCTTGTACCAGTTCAGGATCGAGTCCATGGAGTCATCGACGCTGAGGATGAAGCAGGCGCTGACCTGCTGCGGGCTGGTGGTGCCGACGTTGAACCAGACCGGGGAGTTGAAGCTGAAGTACTGGTTCAGCAGCATCCAGGTGAGTTCGTGCTCGAAGATCTCGGCATCGGCGTCCGTTGCGAAGTAGCCGTTGTCCTCACCGCCCTTGCGGTAGGTCTTCACGACGCGATCGATCAGCGCCTTCAGGCTGGTCTCCCGCTGCGGGGTCCCCACGGCGCCACGGAAGTACTTGGTGGTCACGATCGTGGAGGCGTTCAGGCTCCAGAAGTCCGGGAACTCCACGCCGCGCTGCTCGAAGACGATCTCGTTGGTCTTCCAGTTCTGCTGCACCACGTCCCGCGACTCCCAGGTGACCTGGTCGTAGGGGTGCACCCCGGCCGTGGTGAAGACCCGATTGATCTTCAGCCCCGGCGACTTCCGGCCTCCACGTGTGGTGGCCTTCGCGGTCTCGGTCATGGTTGGACTACCTTTCGGATTTCTGGGGGTAAGGGGTGATCAGTTGGTGACCAGCGCGACGCGACGCAGCTGATCGATCTCGGCTTCGAAGTCTTCGACCGAGTCGTAGTGCTTGTAGACGGATGCGAAACGCAGATAGGCGACCGGATCGAGCTCGCTGAGGGGTCCGAGGATCGCAAGGCCGACATCGTCGGCGGGAATTTCCGATTGGCCGCTGGCCCGCAGGGTCTCCTCGACCCGCTGACCGAGCCGGGCGAGGTCCGCTTCGGACACCGGACGGCCCTTGCATGCCTTGGCGACGCCGGTGACGACCTTCTCCCGGGAGAACGGTTCGACGACTCCGGATCGCTTCACGACAACCAGCTGCATCTGCTCAAGGGTGGTGAACCGGCGCTCGCACAGCGGGCACTGCCGACGCCGGCGAATGCTGGTGCCGTCCTCGGCTACCCGGCTGTCCAGGACCCTGGTGTCGGTGTGACGGCAGAATGGGCAGTGCACTTCCCTGGCTCCTTTCTGGGGGCCGGCCGGTGGATCCAGCTGTGGACAGCGTGTGGATGACCAACCACTATCTGTGGAGGAACGACAACGCTGTAACTACTACATGTAGAGGTTACGCACCCCGGCGGCCACTAGCAAGGCCAAGCACGCGGGCGTGTCGCAGAAGAGCGGAATTGCGCACGCCGACCGGTCAACGTGCCCGACCAGCCGGCGTCCGCCTTCCGCCTTCACCCCTGCAGCGCCACCAGGGCCGGCTGGGTACCGGGAGCCGGAACGGGGTCGTTGCTGACACTGAGGAAGCTCGTGACCAGCACGACGGCTGCCGTGGCGATCAGCGCGAGGAAGAACATCACGACGACAGCGATACCGCGGTCAGTCAGGCGTAGCGGCGCCGCCGGCCGGGACTCCCGATCCGCGACCGGCACAGGCGATGTGACCAGGTACGGCCGCGCGGGCGCGGCGGGCTCGACGTGCTCGATATGCCGCCACCCGGTGGACGCAGCACGCGTAGGCAGCGGGACGATCAGGTCGTCTACCAACAGAGCGCTCATACCCATCTCCTTCATTACCGAACAGGTGTTCGATACCTGTTCTACCCCAGAACGCCGCCCGGATCAAGCATGATTCGAACATTTGTTCGCCCGCGTGTCGGGCCATGCATCATCCAAACAGCCGCCACTGACAGAAGTTCGAGAAGTGTGCGACACGTCGAACATGTGTTTGATTCCGGCCTCCGCCAGGGCTACCTTGCTGTGCATGCCAAGCAAGCTAGAACCCGTAAGCCGCAAGCGCGGTCGTCCGCGCAAGGAGGACATCGCAGCCCAGCTGG
>JBBRIY010000237.1:0-4698 GCA_038220215.1 Propionibacteriales bacterium | reverse complement strand
GACGCCTCCGGAGGCTGATCAGCCGATCGGAGCCAGCTGCAGCGCCTGCGTGCGCCGGAGCCCGACCAGCGCCGCACCGATGGCAGCAACCGGGTAGTCGGCCGGGATCACCGAGATGCGTTCGGCGAGGTGCAGCGAGGCGAGGAACTCCGACTCCGCTGCCCGTGCGACGAGCACCTGCCGCACGAGCGGCACCAGCCCTGGCGCGGTGTGGATGACGCCGCCGCCGAGCACCACCCGTTCCGATCCCTGGGTGAGCACGACCAGCTGGACGGCGAGCGCGATCCCGCTGCACAGCCTCTCGGTCTCGGTGACCGCTCCGGGATCACCGGACTCCGCTGCCTGCACCAGGGTGCCAAGCGTGAGGCCCGTTCCGAGGGCAGCCAGCCGGGCGGCGATCCGTCCACCCCCGGCGAGCACCTCCAGGCAACCGCGCTGTCCGCAGTGGCAGAGATCGCCGTGCGGATCGACCGGGATATGCCCGATCTCACCGGCGAGATTGCCGTGTCCGCGCACAAGGCGCCCGCGCACCACTGCCGCAGCAGCGACACCGGTACCGAAGTTGAGGTAGGCGAGGTCACCGTCGGCGACACCCAGGTGGTTGGCAGCGCCCAGGGCGGCGGCCTTCACGTCGTTGTCGACGGTGACCGGCAGCCCCAGCGCGGCGGTCAGCCGGTGCCCGAGGTCGAGCTCGCTGATGCCCAGGTTCACGGCCGTCCGCACCACACCGGTGGCCGGGTCGACCTGGCCGGGGATCCCGATGCCGATCGAGACCGCGCCCTCAGGCGAGGCGGCCCGGCTGAGGCAGTCGGTCACGACAGCGACGGCTGTCGCGACCACGCCTTCCGGGCCGGTCAGCGTAGGGCGCACGCTCTCGGTGAGGCGCGACCCGTCCGCGTCCAGCAGGATGCCGTGCGTCTTGGAACCCCCGATGTCGATGCCGAGGCTCAGCCCTGAGGCTGGCGGCTTGGTCATCTGGCACCTTCCGAGAGCAATGTGATCAGGCAGATCGCGGCACCTCGTCCGGCCCCGTAGGTCGCGACATCGACGGGCGGGACGCCGGGGAGCTGCGGCCACCCCAGTTCTACCAGTACCGCGTCAGGTCGTCGCTCCTTGATCAGGGTTGCCGCGCGGAAAAGGAACTCCACCCGGGCGAGGTCGCGCCCCTGGACCACCAGCGGACGGTTCGGCTGCGCGGCGAGGGTGGCTTCCACCTCGTGGAGGGTGGCGGCGGTGACGCAGGTCGCTCCCGGCAGGAGCCTGTCGAGCTCGACGGCCAGGTGGTCGCCGACGCCCCAGACGGTGTCGTCGCCGGCGGCGATATTTGCCACCGAGTCGAGGCGCAGGAAGACCGGGGCGGTCACCGGAGCGACCGGTGCCCGAAGCCAGAAGCCCTCCGAGGAGAGTGGCGGTGGCCCGTCCGGTCGAACGGACGAGGCCGCACGAAGCTGAGCGACGCCCGCGGACAACCGCGTGACCCGCTCGGCCGCGTCGTGCAGTCGGGCCTCGCTGAGCCGGCCGTCGCGGACGGCGTCGAGTACGTGGTCGATGATCCCTGCGAGCTGGTCCGCGGTGTTCTCCGTCCCGATGCAGAGCAGGTCGACACCGGCGGCGAGCGCGAGCACCGCTGCCTCCGGTATGCCCCGGCCCTCGCTCGCCCCGGCCATGTCGAGGGCGTCGCTGATGATCGCACCGGTGAAGCCAAGGTCCTCCCTGAGCAGCCGCAGGACCGGTGCCGACAGCGTCGCAGGCAGGTCTGGGTCGACCGCAGGCACGAGGATGTGCGACGTCATCACCGCAAGCGAGCCGGCGGCGACGGCCGACCGGAACGGTACGAGTTCGCGGGACGCGAGCAGGGCGCTGTCCACTGTGATCGTCGGCAGTGCGCGGTGGGAGTCGGTCGCGGTGTCGCCGTGGCCGGGGAAGTGCTTGGCGCACGCCGCTGTTCCCGCCGCCTGCAGGCCGCGGGTGTACGCGGCGACGTGGCGGGCAGCGAGTGCCGCATCCGCGCCGAAGCTGCGAATCCCGATGACCGGGTTGTCGGGGTTGGAGTTGACGTCAGCGACGGGTGCGAGGTTCACGTCGATCCCGGCCGCGCGCAGTTCCGTGCCGATGGCCAACCCGACCTGCTCGGTGACGGCTTCGTCGTCGAGCCGTCCCAGGTAGGCCATGGACGGGTGGGGCGAGCCCTCGCCGTGGTGCAGGCGTGTGACGTCCCCGCCTTCCTCATCGGTGGTGATCAGGGCTGCAGGGTTCGCTGCATGGATCGCAGCGGTCAGTGCGCGCAGCTGGCCGGGCGAGGCGACGTTCATCCCGAACAGGCACACCGAGCCGAGCCCTGCGGCGAGCTCCGCGGCGAGCCAGTCGGGCAGGACCAACCCGTCGAAGCCGGGCATCAGGGTCGTGCGGACGGCGCGCCGCAGCTCTGTCATGCTCAACCCTTCACCGCGCCGGCGACGAGCCCGGAGGTCAGGCGTCCCTGCACGATCAGGAAGAAGATGATCACCGGTACGGCCACCAGCGTGGACGCTGCCATGACCTGGCCCCAGTCGGTGGCCCTGTTGGCGCTGGCCTGCACGAAGCCGCGCAACCACAGGGGCAGCGTCCGGTACTCCTCCTTCTGCAGGATCACCAGGGCGACGGTGAACTCGTTCCAGGCCTGCAGGAACGCGTACACCCCGGACGCGACGAGGCCGGGGGCCAGCAGCGGGAAGGTGATGCGGAAGAACGCCTGCGTGCGGCTCAGCCCGTCGACCATGGCGGCCTCCTCCAGCTCGATCGGAACGCCGGCGACGAAGCCGCGCAGCATCCAGATCGTAAAGGGCACGACGGCGGCGACGTACAGGATCGCGACGCCGATCACCGAGTTCAGCAGGTTGAGCGAGCTCATCAGCTTGTACTGGGCGATGAACAGGCCCTCGGCGGGCAGCATCTGGATGAACAGCACGGCCAGCACGAAGGAGGCCCGGCCGCGGAACCGGAAGCGGCTGATCGCCAGAGCAGAGAGGAAGGCGAACAGCAGGCAGATGGCGACGGTCAGGAGCGTGATCGCAAGGCTCATACCAAGCGCAGGCAGGAAGGTGCCCTGGTCGAAGACGGCGGAGAAGTTGTCCAGCGATCCGCCGAACGGAAGGAAGCGCGGAGTGGTGGAGGTGAGGACGGCGTTGGGCAGCAACGAGGAGTTGAGCATCCAGTAGACGGGGAAGACCCACGCCAGGGACACCAGGATCGCGACGGCCGAGGCGATGATGCGGCCCGGCCGCAGGCGACGACGCCGGGTCATGAGTCCTCCTTGATCAGGT
Source organism: Propionibacteriales bacterium (assembly GCA_038220215.1). GTDB lineage: Bacteria > Actinomycetota > Actinomycetes > Propionibacteriales > Propionibacteriaceae > Propionicimonas. The sequence goes on along the minus strand of JBBRIY010000237.1, from coordinate 1,396 downwards.
GCATCACGTAGAAGAAGCTCAGCCCGACGGTGAGCACGAGCACGAAGATCGACAGCGCCGAGGCCATGCCGAAGTCGGAGGACCCGACACCCAGGCGATAGATGTAGGTGCCGAGCAGGTCGGTGGAGGACAGCGGGGCACCGGCGTCCTGCAGCATGCGGATCTGGGCGAACACCCGCAGGTCCCAGATCACCTGCAGCAGGGTGACGATCATCAGCACCGGACGGATCATCGGCATCGTGATCGCGAAGAACCGTTGCCAGGGCGTCGCGCCGTCGAGCGCTGCTGCCTCCATGATCTCCTCGGAGATCTGGGTGAGCCCGGCGTAGACGGAGAAGGCCACGAACGGCACCGACATCCAGACCACGATCACCGTTGCGACGAAGTAGAAGCTGAGCGGCTGTTCCAGCCAGTTGTGGTTGGTGAAGTCGAGCCCGACAGACGTGAGGGCCCAGTTGACGATGCCGCGGTGCCAGTCGAACAGCCAGATCCACACGGTCATGGAGGCGATCACCGGCATCGCCCATGCCAGCAGCATGGCGATCTGCAGGATGAGGCGTGTCACAGTGCCGACAGCGTTCATCAGCAAAGCGACGAGTACCCCCACGACCACAGTGATGGCGGCGTTGACCAGGCAGAACGCGATGGAGCGTCCGACAACGGCCCAGGTCTGGGCGTCGGTGAACAACTGGGCGTAGTTGGCGAGGCCGACGAACTGCGGTGGCTTGCCGAACTGCTGGGCGAGGCCGAACTTCTGGGTGGACGTCCAGAACTGCCACACCAGCGGGTAGCCGAGGGCGAGCACGAGCACGGCGACCGCTGGCACGACCAGGAAGTACGGCACCACCGACGCGCGGCGGTGCCGCACCGGTTGCGTGCCGAGCGCGGCCTGTGTCCGGGCAGCGGAGGAGAGCGCGGTCATCGCAGGAAGCCTCTCTCAGGCGGTGTCTGGTTCGGGATGAGCCCAAGCGCCCTCCGAGTTGTCAGAATCTCCGGAGGCTATAGCACTCTGAGGTTCTGACAACTCGGGAGGGGGGTGCTACTTGGCGTTGAGCAGCGGCGTCAACTGGGCGTCGTACTCCGTGGCGAGGGCGGTGATGTCGCCACCGTCGGCCACCTTGGCGAAGAACTCCTCCAGCTTGCCGGAGGCCTCGACGCCGGCCCAGCCCGGGGCTGCCGGGGTGAGCTTGGAGTTGGAAGCGGAAGCGATCAGGGCCTGTGCGAACTCGTCGGTGCCCAGGCTGGACACGTCGTCGGAGTTGGCGGGGCCGAGGCCGTTCTTGCCCAGCATCTGCTGGTACTCGTGGCTGAAGATGATCTTCATCAGCTCACGGGAGCCTTCCTGGTTCTTCGACGTTGCCGAGATGCCGATGTTCGAGCCGCCGGCGAAGACCGG
>JBBRIY010000236.1:0-4704 GCA_038220215.1 Propionibacteriales bacterium | reverse complement strand
CCGCGCACAACCCCCCCCTTGTGGGGGGCGCCCCCCCCGGGGCGGCCCCCCCCTTTGACGTGCCCCGGGGGTCGGTTTTACCCCCTACGCGACCCCAAAACTACTGCGTCAGGTTGAACGTCGTCGCGCCGGAGTTGTTGGCCCCGCCCACGATGCTGAACGAACCTGCCGTTGCCTCCACGTCCAGTCGCGTGAACGTCTGCCCAAAGTCCACGTTCACCGTATAGTTATTCCTTTGCGGACCGCCGCCCTGCGGCGACAGGCTGCTCAGTGGGATCGTCTGCGTCCCGACGCTCGTCGCGCCGTCATACGCCGTTACGCGGACGGTCGCCTGGGTGTTGCCTTCAACCTTGATCTGGGCCGAGCGGACCTTCTTACTGGTGACACTCGGGGCTGTCCCCAGCGTGAAGGAGACCTTCTCGCCCTGATTGACGCGGAAGTTGTCCAGCGGGCCGGGATTCGGACCCTTGTCCACGCCCATCCGGAAGGCCAGCAGACAGACCCGGCGCGGATCGCCGTTCGGGGAGGTTCCCGTCACCTGCATCAGGTTCGGGGAGGCTTCGAACTTGCCACAGCCCGGCTCGCCGTTGAACGTCTGCACATCCACGGGGGCCGACCCCGGCGGATCATAGCGGAACGAGCGGTTGTTCGGAAGGCCCGCCGCAAGCCGTAGCTCGATGGCACTAGCCGGCCCCACGGTCGGCGTCCGGGTTGGTGTTGACGTGACCGGGACTGTCGCGGTCGTCGTTGGGGTCGATGTCAGCGTGACGGTGGCGGTCGGGGTTAGTGTGCTGGTGGCCGTCGCAGTCGGGGTTAGTGTGCTGGTGGCCGTCGCGGTCGGGGTTAGTGTGCTGGTAGCCGTGGCGGTCGGGGTTAGTGTGCTGGTAGCCGTGGCGGTGGGTGTGGGCGGCGCGCTGAAGTTGCAGGGCACTGTACCCGCTCGCAGGGCGTGGCCCCCATCGTTGCCATCGTCCGACCAGAACGCTGGCTTGCGCCCGTTCACGCATTCAAAGTCAGGCGTCGTTGTGAAGCCTTCGTTGTTAAGGTTGGGCATACCCGTGGGGCGCTCGTACAAGTCTGCGATGCCGAACCGCCCGGTCGTCTGGTTGATCGTCAGAAGCTCGGAGCGTCCCTGACACGTGTTGTCGCACACGGCCCAGAAGTCCCCGCGATCGCGATCAAAGTGGAGGTCCATGACCCCGCCGAATCCGGTGACAATCGTTGCAACTCGCGAGTAACTGCCGTCCGAGTTGAGGGCGTAGGCGTAGATCAGCCCATTCGCCTCGATACCCACGAAGAAGATTCCCGTGCCGTGCGCGGGGTAGTCTGCCGGGTTGTACGTATGGCCCTTGCCCTCGTCAAAGAAGTTACGCGCGACGAGGTAGCTGTCGGGTATCCACGTCAGACCCTCAGCGCCCACGTTCGCCCCGAGTGCCGGCAGGTCAGCCATGAGATTCCACTCCTGCGTGGCGGTCAGGGTCGAGCCGGAACCCGAGACATCGAAACGGAGGACCGTTGGGCGGCTCACGCTGTTGTTGTTGTTGTTGCGCTCCGTCGAGACATAGAGGCCGCCTGCGGGGCCGGCGTCAGTCATCGTGACGCCCTCTGTATCGGGATCTGCCGACCCGTCGGTGTAGCGAAGCGGCTTACCGGTCGCCCAGCCAGCCGGATCCGGCGTCCACCGGTTGTTTGCGCTGTCCCAGACCAGCCGGTACAGCGTGCCCGGACCGTTCTGCACGGCCCACAGAACGCCCGGGGCGTTTGTTCCCGATGCCTGGTACGTCAGGCCGCTCAGGTTCTGGCCAAAGACATTTGCGTCGTCTGCGATCGTCACGGACGACCCACCTGGCCAGGGCGCGGCGGGAATGCTGCCCAAGCAGATGTTCGCGGTTCCCTTACTAGCCGCAAGCGTCGTCGTGAGTGCGCTTGGGACTTCGGGGCATCGTCCGAAGGTCGTTGCCGCGTGCTGCGTCCAGGCGTACGTTTCGATAACGGTGGTGCCGTCCGTCGCGAAGAGTTGGACTGAATCGACGGTGTCCAGTTCGAAGCCGAACTGAGCCTGGTCGATGACCAACAGGCCCCCGGCGGGGAGCGTCGTGCCGGCGGGGATTGCGTACATCGTGTGGGTGTTGTCACTGTCCAAGAGCTTGAGTCCGGACAGGTCCGCTACGGTAGTTCCGGTGTTGATGATCTCGATCCAGTCGGCCGGGGAACCCCCGTTCGACTCGATCTCGTTGATCTTGACGCTCGGCGGCGGCGTAACAACGACTTGCGCTGGCTTGCCGATGGTGCCTGGCGAGCCGATCTCGTTCGCGTCGTTTGCTGCTGCGGCCCCCGTTGTGCCCAGCATACTCAGGGTGGAAATCGCACCGGTCAGCCCGGCCGAATTGCTGAAGGTTGCGAACGTCGGGCCGGCGGGCGAACTTCCGAAGATCACATTCGCCTGGAGGGTGCCACCCGCGTCGAACAGGTTCACCGCGTCGCCACCGGTGCCGAGACCGACGCCGGAGCCGGTGTAGCTGCCAATCTGGAGTCCCGCCGGCGGATTGCTGCCAAACCAGAGCGTGCGGAAGGCCGCTGCCGCTGTAGCCGGGCTCGCGGTCTCAATGAATATCACCGATTCGCCCGGGGCGATGGAGGTGATCCCATTCAGGGCAACAGCGCTCGCAAAACTATTCGAACTGTCGTCGATCTTCCAGCCCGTGATGTTCACGGCTGTGGGCGTGGTGTTGGTGACCTCGAACCAGTCCGCTGCAAGCGACGCCGGGCTGTTCCCGCTCGACCACGGCGCGACTTCGGAAACGACGATCGAGCCAGCGGAGGACGCGGGCATCGCTTGCACGGGCGACAAGGCTGCTACCAAAGCTAGGAGAACGATCACCCTGGCGATCGTGAGACGGTTCCGGACCGGCCAGCGCGGCCGGACCGTTGGCACCGCTCGTATCAAGGAGAGTACGGCCCTGGCCACCGCCTGCCAACTACCCACCAGTGTGTTCATCCATGTCTCCCACTTTGCGCCATCGGGCGGAACTGGATTGGCAGCGTGGCACGGGGATCCGAGGGTGACGAATATGGCTGCCTTGCGGTCTGTCCCACACTCGCACCGTGCGCCGCGCGGCACGAGCGGGAGACGTATACCAACCGCTTGTTAACGGAAGGTGGCGACGGGTCAATGAACATTCAATGGACCGTTAAGGCTCGCACTCAACGTTTGGGAAGCGGTGCGAATGCCGGCGCCGAGGCTCGGCCTCTCGTGGCCCGTCAGTTGTGAATCATGGGGTACAGGTGGCCGAACGACTGCCTGGCGCCCAAGCCGTCACCCATGAGTGGACTCTCGGTCCAGTAGGTGCACGGCGTGGGGCGTTGTCACCCTCGACATCGCCGGCGAGGCCCTCGCCGAGGATCGGCACGACGAGTGTGAGTGCTGCTTCGATGGCGGCGGCGAGAGTGCCAGGTAGAACTGTTCCACGACTGGCCGAGGAGCAAGTCGTACTCTGCGGCGGTTGGCATTCCATGCAAGGAAAAACACCGGGGCCTGCAGGCTCAGGTGGGGAGCACCGAACTCAAGCCTATCTGCGGCCGACCAGCAGAAACGCCGGCAAACAGTCACTCACAGGCCCCGCGACCGCTTCCACACATTGAAGCGGTCGAGCCGCTATGCTGCGACTGAATAACATGCTGCCTGATGTTAGAGCGACGCTTTACTCAAAGAAAAAGGACCCCGAAGGATCCTCAAAGTGGCACACTGGTGGACCTGAGGGGAATCGAACCCCTGACCTCTTCCATGCCAAGGAAGCGCGCTCCCGCTGCGCCACAGGCCCGAGTACGCTTTCGCGCCCTCGCAGTGTACCAGAGGCTGCCGGAAGGGAGCAACGCCAGGTCGGATCGTCCGCGCCACTCAGGCGGCAGGAGTTAGCCGAGCCCCGCCTCACGATTCAGCCGCTCCGAAGTCTTATAGGCGTCGACCATGCCCCAGACCCAGAGGATCGGCGTAGTAATGAAGCCGATCAAGACAAACATCAGCACGATCGACACACCGTAAGCGACCAGGAAGCCGATGCCCTTGCCGATCTGGCCGTTGTAGATCTGGCCCAGACCACACCACAGAAACGAGAGCACCGCCGCCAGGCCGGCGCTCTTACCCGACCTCACCACAATCACCTGCGGCGGCTGCTGAGCGAGGTACGGGGCGGCTGGCAATGAGGCGGCCTGGAGCGCGCTGCCACACTTTGAACAGGCCCGTGCGCCGGCGACATTCTGGGTCCCGCAAGCCGAGCAAAACATCGGTCTCTCCTCTCCGGACTTCGAATCCCTGCTACCACGCCAAGTCCAGCCAGGCGCCGAGCCCGAGGTAACCTGGTACGACATCGTATTCGCTAAGCCACACTTCGGTCAAGTCGGCGCCCGAAGATGACGGCCGCTCCTAACCCACGCAACTTCGACATCTTCGACATCTTCGACGCCTTCGACACCTTCGGGCCAACGCCCGCCTGCGCTGAACCGAGCAAGCGATGGTACCTTGGTGGTGGCAGAAGGCGCACCTCAGCCGGCGTGTGACTTGCTGGACTTGCGGACTGGCTGGCCTGATGCCCTACCCCATCGCCAGCTTGACGACGCGCTCGACGTGGGTGCCGTAGCGCGCCAGGGCGCGGCGGCTGGCAGGACTCGCCGGGTCGAGGTCGGCCCCGAGCGAGCGGAGATAGT
>JBBRIY010000235.1:0-4708 GCA_038220215.1 Propionibacteriales bacterium | reverse complement strand
GGTTTTTGTTGTGGTGGGGGGGGGGGGTCGGGGGGTGCTCCCTTCTTTCGGTGGCGCCGCGGGGGGTGGGGGGGGCGGGGGGGGGCGCCCGCCCCGGACGGGGGTTTGACGCCGTCCAGGGGGGGCCGGCGCCGTCAGGGGACTAACGAGGCGCCCAATACCCCTTTCTGAACGCCACAACCGCAGGATAGGGAGGCCCTCGCAAGGTACTCATCAAGGCAGCGTTAAATCCAGGTCAAGGCCTGCTGGTCCGCGGTGCCACACACGTCGGGGAGAGTGATGCGGCTCATGTCCCCCGGGCGGGGTCTGGAAACACCCGGGCGCTTCCCTTAGCGTGGCGGCGAGGCCTCTCCCGGGGGTTCGCCGACCCCGGGAGCCGGATGTCCTCCGACCGAGCTGGGGGCAGCCGGGAGGCATCCTGTTGCCGGTGAGTGGCCGGAGATGAGTGAGCTTTCCGGCTCCGCTCCCGGCAGGCCGGGCGACGAAACTGTGGTCAGAGGGCGCGGACGGAGTTGTTGCGCGCGTCGTGGGTGAGCTCGACGAGGCCGAGCGCTTCGAGCAGCGGCGGAAGGTACATGCCGAAACGTCCGCGGTAGCCCTTGCGTAGCCCGTACCAGCCCCCGACAGGGTTGTCCTCCGACCGTCCCCAGGCCTCCACAGAGCCCGGGCCGGCTGCCTTGAGCTCGTCGGCGGCACCCAGCGGCACCCAGTCGCCCTGTTCCCGCAGCCAGGCATGCAGGTCCTCTATCGCGCTCACGTGGTAGCGCAGCGTTGTGGAGCCCACCTGGCACACCAGGGCTGGCGGGTCCGCAGCCTCGTCGCGGTACATCGTGTAGTCACTCGACCCGGGCGCTGTCGTCAACTGCCATGGGTCTTCCTTCGTACCTGCGCCGCTCATTGCTGTCTCCCCGGATCTGGCGCCGCACCGGCTCGGCGTCCGGCAACAGCGTGCCCGGTGTCGCGCCCGGCCGCCAGAGGCCGGGCGCGAAGTACTGAGGAGCTCAGTCCTGGCTGGCCAGCAGGGCGGCTTCGGCAGCCTTCGTCCAGCGCCCCTCGACCATCGCGGCAGCGACCGTCGGAAGCGTCTCAGCCAGCTCGTCGAGTCGCACCATCCCGAGGTCGGGCAGCATCGGGTAGACCATGATCTTGCCGCCGGAGGTGCGGTTGGTCACGGCGTCGATACCGTCGGCGACGCCGGCCATGCCCGTGACAGCCCACAGCGACACGTTGGTGTCGAGCGTGCCGTCCTCGACCTTGGCGAGCATCGTCTCCATGTCCTGGATCCGGGAGCCGGACGTGCCAACCAGGTAGATCCCCTTGGTCGCGATGGCCGTCAGGTCGAGCTCAGCCATCGTGCCGATCGCGAACCCGGCGAAGGCGTTGACGATGGCGCCTTCTGTCGAAATGTCGACGGCCTGCGCGATCAGGAACGGTGCCGGCACCATGGCTGCGACGTAGGTGTAGCCACCCTCCAGCGGCGCTGTCTTCGAGTTCCGGAAGGTCGCCGGCACGCCGTTGGCCTCCGCGACCGGCGCGACGACGGCTGCGAGGTGCGCCAGGCGGGCGTCGTCGACGTCCACGGCGTCCATGGAGATGCCGGGCACGCCGCTGACCGCGGTGCGGACGGTGTGCATCAGCCCCATCGGGCCGGCGGCGCCGACGATCGCGATGCGATCGCCCTCGCGGAGCTCGCACTGTGCGGGGATCCGGGCGTAGCCGACGGCGGCGTTGGTGCCGGCGGTGCCGGTGTAGCGGATCAGGTCGTAGTGGACGCGGCCGACGTCGATCTTGACGCGGCGGCCGAACTCGCCGCCGGCGAGGACGACGTCGAGGACCCCGCCGAAACCGATCCGGGAGCCGAGCGCCTCAGCAACGTCGGCGTCGGACCCGACGTAGATGATGTCGTTGAAGGTGCCGTCCAGCTCGTCGACGGACGCAATGCGGGTCGCACCCGCGACGTCAGCCGCACCGACAACGGTGATTGTTGCCGGGACGGCCTGGGCGAGAAGCTCGTCCAGTCCTTCGACGGCGTCGGCGACAACCAGCAGGCGTCCGCCGACCTTCAGGGTGGTGCGCTCACCCCACGCGTAGGCAGCTTCGACGCAGGCCCACGGCTCGATCAGGGCGACAGCGGAAGCGGACGGTCCGTCGCTCACCGGGATCAGGAAGCGCTCACCGGTGACGGGGTCCATGATGACGCGCTCGTCCAGGACGACGTATTCCTGCAGCGCACCCTCGAAGTTGTAGCCGAAGGCGGCGTTCGAGCCGGCGGTGGGCAGGTGGCGGTAGTCGGTCTGCACCAGCACGCGCTCGCCCACCGTGTGGTGGCGGACGTCGGAACCGACGGCGACGATGCGTCCGACCGGCTCGTGGCCGGGGACGGACGGCTGGGTGCCCGGCGTGTAGCTGGGGATCTCGGCCAGCTCTGCGGCGCTGAGCCCGCTGAGCACCTCGCTCTTGCGCGGATGGTTGACGAAGGCGTGCAGGAGCTTGGTGTCGGAGAAGCAGATGCCGCACGCCTCGGGCTTGAGCAGCAACTGGCGCGGCCCGAGGGTGTACATCTCCTTCGCCGGGTTATGCACCACCTGGTCGGCGCCGACGAACTGGATCGCGTGCTGGGTGGCCGGGAGTTCCTGCGTCATGAGTGCATTCCTAGGGTGAGAGTGATCAGTTGAGCATGTTCTGGCCGCCGGTCACGGGCACGGCCTGACCGGTCTCATAGGTCTGGTCGACGATGTAGTACACGGCCTTGGCAAGGTCGGACGGCAGGCAGCCGCGCCCCATCGGGACCTTGTCCTCATACGACTTGCGGACGTCGGCGACGGTCGTGGCTCCGGGCACCTTGCCAGCATTCAGGTACTGCACGAAGAGGCCACGCTCCGGGTCCATCCACAGCGGCCCGTCCAGGTAGTTGCCGGGGCAGACCGCGTTGACCTTGATGCCGTACTCGATGAGCTCGAGCGCGAAGGACTGGGTGAGCCCGATGCCGCCGAACTTGCTTCCGGAGTAGGCGAAGTTGCGCTTCGAGCCTTCCAGGCCCGACTTGGAGTTGATCTCGATGATGTCGAACAGTGCGTCGGGACGGGCGGCGTGCTGCGCGGCCATGATCGGGGCAACCGCACGGACGCCGAGGAAGTAGCCCCGGTAGTTCACCCCGGTCACCAGGTCGAAATCGGCAACCGGCTGGGTCATGACGCCCTCGGAGCGGACGACGCCGGCGTTGGAGATGAACACGTCAATGCCGCCGTAGATCGCCGTCGCTGCGGCGATCGCCGCCAACTGCGAGTCGGGGTCCGACACGTTCACCTCGACGGCCACCGCGCGACCAGCGCCGTGAAGGGCGCTCAGCTCTGCGGCGTTCTTCCTTGCCAGCTCAATGTTCAGGTCGGCGAGCACCACCTGGGCGCCCTCTGCGAGGAGCTCGGTGGTAATGCCGAGCCCAAAACCCTGGGCTGCGCCGGTGACCAGAACGACCTTGCCGGTCATGCGTCCGGCCTTGGCCGATGCCGCCACAGCCTTCCGGTAGCTCTCGGCCTCCCAATTCTCGATGAACCCGCGCTCCGCGGCGTCCAGCGTGCGGACGGTGCCGAGGCGGCCGGCGTCCCTTGCCACCCGGAGGGCGTCGGTGAACGTGGCCAGCGCCGTCTGGGCTGCAGCAAGGTCGGCTCCAGCGCCGAAGGCGACCAGGCCGGGCACGACGGTGATGATCGGGTCCTTGCCGTACATCGCGCGGTAGTCGGCAAGGGCTTGTGTCAGCTGCGTTGCCGGATCGCCGTTCTCGGCGGGTGCGAAGACAAGGGGCAGCGAACCGGCGTAGACGATCTGATCAGGGATCAACGGACCGTCGTTGAGGAGTGCATACCCGGGCGGGGTGGTGGTGATCGAACGCACCAGCTCCGAGGCGTCAGAGGTGACGACGGCGAGCTGGTCGGCCGTTCCCAGCAGCCCGCGGAGTGTCGGGGCGAGCACGTTGACCAGCTCGGTGAGTGTTTCGGTGTCGGGATCGGCGACGAACGGTGTCGGAGTGGCCTCGATGGCAGCGGCGATCGTGGCGGTGAGCCGCTCGGCGCGCTCGGTGAGTTCGGTAGCGGAGTTGCCGGAGACGATGATGCCGTGGTTGCCGAGGAAGGTGATGCCGGGCGCGGGCAGGCCGGTGCGCGCGGTGAAGGCGGTGCGGCGGGACTCGACCTCGCGGGCCAGCGGCACGCCGGGATCGGTATAGGGCACGAACACCGCGTCATCGCCGAACAACAGCGCGACCAGCGCTTCCGCGTCGGCGTTGCAGGTGAGGGCGTTGGCCACCAACGGGTGGGTGTGCAGCACCAGGGCGTCGGGGATCAGTGCATGGAACAGGATCTCGACGCTCGGACGGCGTCCGCCCGGAGCATTGACGAGCGCCTTCGCGGCCGCAGCCATGACCGGGTCGCCTTCGACGGGCTCATCGGAGCGCAGGGCTTCCAGCAGCACGTCGAGGCGCAGACCGACGAGGTCGGCTTCGGTCAGCGTCGCCAGCGGCACGCCGCTCGGCTTGATGTGCAGCACGCCGTCGAGCTTCACCGAGGCGTTGCCGCCGCCGGCCCGGGAGTACTCCGGGTCGGCACCGAAGGTGTTGGCGACCGAGATCAGTTCGGAGACCAGATGGTTCACTACTTCTCCTCTGTGGTGATCAGTGCTGCGCCGATGGCGACGAGTTCCGCGCGCCGGGCGT
>JBBRIY010000234.1:0-4768 GCA_038220215.1 Propionibacteriales bacterium | reverse complement strand
AGTTGGCCAGCGCGGCGAAGGTGACGTCGAGCCGATCCTCAGTGGCAGCCGTCATGCTCAGCTCCGTATTTTACTGATCGGATAATTAACTGATCTGTAAAGTACAGGCAGGCATGAGCTGAGTCAACGGAATGCTCACGCGTTCCAAGCGTGCGCTCATCGGCAGATGAGTGCTTTCCCGACCGGGCCGGGTCAGCTCGGGTTGCGGCTCCCGAGCCATGAATCGGCTTGCTCGCTGGCTGCCGAGTGCTGGCCGGTAACGGTTCTGAGGCGGCGTCTGACCTCTTCGAGGTCGACCAGGTGACTCTCGAGGAGGGCGCCGACAAAGTTGATGTCCTTCTCGCGGAAGGCGATCAGCTTCGCCACGCAGAGGTCCTCCTTGTTGAGGCACCAGCCTGTGAACCGCGGCGATCCCGCTGGTGCGGCCGTGTTGGCGTTCTGCACCTTGACCAGGCGGTCACGCCATCCTTCCGGCAGGACGGCGGTGTCGAGGTCTACTCCGTCGATGTTGAAGCCATGGAGCTCTTCGAAGGGCGAGAACTCTCCAGCGACGCCCTCGATGAGATCAGCAAGGCGCGCCGTCTCAGCGTTCGTGTCGGCGATCGGGAGGATGTCCACCTCGATCGACATCGTCGCCGCGGCGGGGAGCTGCGACTCGTCGTAGGTCCCGAGGATCGCCTGCGACCCGACGATGATCACCTCCGGGTGCTCAATGATCTGGCAGGCGGTTCGGATGGCGTGCTCCAGTTGATCCCGTCGCATCAGCTCGCCTCGGCCATCGCCTGCGATCGCTGCTCCTGCGTGAGCAGGCCTCCCATGGGGGAGACCTCGCGCATCTCGATGGAGTCGCGGTCGAGGCCAGTCAGGACGCGGTGAAGACCAGGGAGGTCGCCCTTCTCGAGCAGGGCGCGCCACCTCCGGAGGTTGCGTTCGTGGGGCTGGCCGGTGACCTGGCCGCTGAGCCGGTCCACGTTCCGCTCGATCCTTGGGCGCCACTCCTTGATGGTGTCGAGGTTCAGCAGACTCGAGACGCGCCTGTGGAGCTGCCACGAGCGTCGTTCGGAGCGTGTGAGCTTGGGGACGACGGGGCGGCGTACGACTTCCAGGCGGTAGCCCATGCACGACAGCAGGCGCTCGAGCTGGTCGTCGCTGAGGTCGACCCTGCCGGACAGGAAGCCGCTGATGCTCGGCTGGCGCACACCGCTGAACCGGGACAGGTCCGACTGTGTGGTGCCCGTCTCGAGCATCACCTCGCGCAGCACGTCGCCCCGACTCGTCATGCGCTCAGTGTATAGCACCCAGTGCTATAGCGATCGGCGCCTGGAATCAGACTCGGGCAACACTCGGGCAACACGAGGTTCGAAATCGGCCCGATTCAGCCAACATCGTCCACCGTTGAGAACCCCGTCTGACCTGCATGTTCGTCGATTTTCGATGCTTGCCGATCACCCCTCGATCGGTCTCTCAAGGCGGTAGCGCGGGTTCGAATCCCGTCGGGGGTACAAGGCAAAGAAGGGCCCTGACCAGCGGAGACGCTCGGTCGGGGCCCTGCTGCTGTGTCCGGCTGGGACCGGCGGAAACCGGCGTTCTACGGGTACCTGTGCCCTATGTGTGCCCCGGATTGGAGTGCTGCGCTCCGAACCGGGGCTCAAACCGCAGCATGCGGGGTGTGCGTGTCGAGCTGAGTGCGGATGCCTGTGGGGGCGCGTACCTCTCGGGAGTTGACCGCCCATTCTCCTCGGCTTCACGGCCGCTTCCCATCTGGCCGTGCTTTCGCCGCGCTGTGGGTGCGTTGCCCGACTGTCGAGCAGCAGGGGGCTGGACTCGATGGTCGCGGCCTGGGCGGAGAGCCTGGTGATCGGCCGGTCGCGCTCGTCGATGCCTGGACGCCGGCCCGGCAGAGCGGCCCAGAGGCCCTCGGCGGCGGCGACCATCGTCGGCCAGCCCCTCAGCAGGGGACCGGCGTCGTCGCCAGTGACATCCATGAGCAGCTGGCGGCCGAAGAGCTCGTCGTCGATCTCCGCGTATGCCGGCCGCAGGTCAGTAGCCAAGGCCCTGGGCTTCCCGGATCAGGTCGCACAGGTCGACTACCAGCTGCGAACCGGCGACCAGGTCGGGGCGGTGCAGCGGCAGCGCCCGGGTGAGCTTTTCGGCCTCGGTAAGCAGCTGCAGTGCGGTGCGCTCCTGGAGGTCGACCTCGGGCAGCGCGTGGTCCTCGGGCAGCAGGGCGCTGGCCTGGGAACGGGCGAGGTACACGCCCAGCCCGAGGTCGTGGAGCGGGGAGTCGGGGGCGGCCTGGTCGGCAGCACCCCACACCTCCGACGACGCTCGGTGCAGCAGCTGGGCGATGGCGCCGAGACGCTCCCAGGTCTCGTCGGCAGCAGCCGTGGTCATCGTGGTTCCTCCTCCTCTTGGGCGGCTTCGCATCCATCAACCCACGTGGGGCCGGGTCCTCGCTGAGCACGATCCGTGCCCTGTGGATAACCGGTGAGCTGTCGGTGGCTGGGCGCAAACTGGTCTCGAATCGCCAAAGGAGTCGAGTGCGCGTCTGGCGCTCATCGACAGCCGGAACTCGATTCGAACGCACTAGTGCCTACGGATGAGGTGGTCGGTGATGAGAGTGCCGTTGAGGGTGTTGAAGCTGGTGGTGATGGTGCCGGCGCTGCTGGTCAGCGGTGTGCTGGGGTTGATGGTGCTGGCGGTGCTGCCGCCGGTGCTTGGTCTGCTCGGGTTCCTCGCGGGTGGTGGGGCACTGGGTGTCCTGGCCGCGGGCGGGCTGGAGGGGCCGGCGGTGCGGCTGCTGACCCGGGCACGTGCGGCTACGGAGGGCGAGCGGGCTGTGCTGGCTCCGGTCTTGGCCTCCGTCGGCGGCGTGGGGATGCCTGCGGTCCGGTTGTACGTGCGCAGAACCCCGCGAGTTGCGACTCCGTCGGCGGTCGTGGTCGGGAAGTCATCGCTGGTGGTGACCCCATGGCTGGTCGAGGCCACCTACCGGGGTTGGATCACCCTCGAGGAGGCGACCGCGGTGGTGCTGCATGCCGACGGCCGGCACCGTGCCGGGCGGCACCGACTCGAGGTCGCGGTGCTGGCTGCGACCACCCCGTGGCGGGGGGTGAGCGCGGTGGCGCGGACAGTCGGGCGGCCCTTCGCGTCGTTGCCGTTCATGCGGTTCGTCTGGTCGCTGCGTGGCTTCGTCGGCGCGGTCGCCGTGGTGCAGTCTGCGGTGGAGGGTCGTGCCGTCTCCGGGGCGATCGCGGGCGTGTTCGTGGCGTTGACCTACCTGGTGCCGGCCGCGGCGCGGGCGCGGGAGGGGCGGCTCGTGGTGGAGGCCGATCGGCTGGTGGTTGACCGCGGTCTTGGGGTGGACCTGGCTGGGCTGCTGCGCCGGTCCGGGGTCCCGGTCCGCGTTGAGCGCCTGCAGCGCCTGGAGCACCGGCCGCTCTCGGAGCGGGTTCCGGTGCTCCAGCTGGCGGCGTTCTCGCCGAAGTGATCGAGACTGTGCTCATGTCTGGTGAGGATGCGAGGGTCGTGGTGCCGCCGGAGTTTGTCCCTGCCTGGGAGGACCTGCCCGCCCTTGCCTGGGTGGGCGCCCGGGCCTACAGCCCGCAGTGGGCGCCGGCGCCGCTTGCTCGGATCCTGGCGGCCTGCTCGCTGCTGGTCTGGCTGCCCAGCCTGGCCAGTGTGCGTGCTCGCGGCGAGCTGGCGGCCGCCGGCCGGAACGCGGTGGTGGCGGTGGAGCGGCTGAAGAACCCGCGCGCGCTGATGTGGGTGGGCGGTGCCCTGGTGCTCATGATCGTGGGCGGGTCGGTGCTGATCTGGCGCGCGTTCGGGGCCGCGACGTACCTGGGCACGGTGGCCCTGGTGAGCCCGTGCTGGGTGGCGCTCGTGGTGTTGGCGCCGTGGCAGGTCATCCGGTCGCAGCGGGCGATCTGGAAGGTGTACGACGAGCTGCATACCGATGATCGCGATGTGCCGGTCTATCAGCTGGGTGGCCTGGCGACGTGGCCACGCCGGCAGCGGCACGGTTCGTCTCTTCTGGCCGCCCTGCTACGGGCGGGCTCGGTCGACGGGTACGTGGTGGCGTACCCGGGCAGCAGCGAGGTGCGCGATTGGTACGTGCGGCTCGGCATGCTCGAGCATGACGGCGGTGCGCTCTACCTGGATCTGCGGAAGGATCGCTGAGCTACTCGTCGTCGCCGTAGTCGTGCCGGTCGGGGACCCCGGACTCGGAGTGGTGGACACAGCCGCGGCCCTTGCCGAGGTGGGGGGCGCGGTTGACGCAGGGCAGGCCGCCGAGTTCGTGGCTGCACACCGGGTGGAGCCGCTGACGAGGTAACGCCGGTGGCCACGACCGGGGGCTCGGCAGGGACGGGGAGTGCGGTCA
Source organism: Propionibacteriales bacterium (assembly GCA_038220215.1). Lineage (GTDB taxonomy): Bacteria > Actinomycetota > Actinomycetes > Propionibacteriales > Propionibacteriaceae > Propionicimonas. The sequence continues at coordinate 384 of JBBRIY010000234.1, read as the reverse complement.
CGGCGGTGCCTCCACGTCCTAGCGGCGGGGTCCGCGGATTCTGCCCTGGGGGGCTGGTGGGCGGCGGTGTCGCTGAGGTCGTGTTGGCGCCCCGAGGGGTGCATCTGGGCGATCTCGGTGTCGGGACAGGCGTCGGGGCAGGGGCCCTGCTCGTCGGCGGCCGCGGCCTGGGCGGCGGCTTCCTCGGCGGACTCAGTCTCCTGGGCTCGGCGGCGTGCGTCCTCCTCGAGCGCGTCCTCGGTGTGGCCGGTGGACTCGCTCACGGTTCCTCCTAGCGAGCTTGAGTGCGCCGGGTGCGCGGTCCTCTTGGTGGCCGAAGGAGTCGTGGCTGCCTCTGGCGATCACCACGTCGCCGGCATCCAAGGTCCACAGTGGCCAACAGGC
>JBBRIY010000233.1:0-4824 GCA_038220215.1 Propionibacteriales bacterium | reverse complement strand
CCGTGCTTCTTGATCGCGTTCGCCGAATCGATGGTGATCTGGTCGTTGGTGGCGTCGCGGCTCTCGATGCTGAGGTCGTAGTACTCGAGGTTCACGTCGAGGTAGGGGTGGATCAGGCGTTCCTTGATGAACTGCCAGATGATCCGCGTCATCTCGTCACCATCGAGCTCCACAACCGTGCCGACAACCTTGATCTTCGCCATTCCGCAGATCCTCCTGTGTTGCGTAAGTGCCCAAAACATATCGTGGCTGGACGGGACGCTACCCTTTCAGCCGTGATCGACTCCACCCACTGGCTGCTGACCCTGTCCTGTGCCGACCGTCCGGGGATCGTGCACCAGGTCACCGGGAAGATCGTCGAAGCCCGGGGCAACATCACAGAGCTCCAGCAGTTCACCTCCACCGAGTCGGGCCGTTTCTTCATGCGCGTCCAGGTGCAGTCGGGCTTCGACCGCTCCCATTTCGAGCGTGCGTTCGCGACGATCGCAGACAGCCTCGGTGCGGAGTGGAGCCTCGACTACGTCGGACGCCGCCGGCGAACGCTCATCCTTGCCAGCAGGGCAGGGCACTGCGTCAACGACCTGCTGTTCCGCCAGCGTTCGGGCTACCTGCCGATCTCGTTGCCGCTGATCATCGCCAACCATCCCGACCTGGGCGACATCGCCCGCTTCTACGGCGTGCCGTTCGAGCACCACCCCGTGACGCCGGAGACCAAGGCCGACGTGGAGAAGCACATCCTCGACGTGGTCGCAGAGCACGACATCGAACTGGTGGTGCTTGCCCGCTACATGCAGATCCTCTCCCCCGAGCTGTGCGAGGCGCTGGCCGGCAAGGCGATCAACATCCACCACTCGTTCCTGCCCGGCTTCAAGGGCGCCAACCCGTACCGCCAGGCGCACTCCCGCGGGGTGAAGCTGATCGGGGCGACGGCGCACTTCGTCACGTCCGACCTCGACGAGGGTCCGATCATCGAGCAGAACGTCCGTCGCGTCGACCACACGATGGAGGTCCCGCAGCTGATGGCCATGGGCCAGGAGCAGGAGAGCCGGACGCTCACCGAGGCGGTCAAGCTGTTCGCGGAGCACCGCGTCCTGCTGGACGGGGCCCGGACGGTCATCTTCAGCTGACCGGCCCACTTAACCGCACAAACTGTGACTAATTCGCCGACAACGGCTGGAAAGTCACAGCTTGGCGTCGCCCGGGGAATCGGAAGCGGACTCCCCGACGTAGTCCTCGAAGACCCTCGCGCCGAGGAGCTCGGCCAGCTCCCAGCCGTCGGCGACGGAGCCGTCGGCGATGATGACGCCGGTGTTGTCCAGGTGGGCCTTGCCGAGGGCCTCGGTGAACCCCTTCACCCGCACCATCGACCACACCCGCAGGGCAGCGCCATGACTAACGACCATCACGACGTCCTTGCCGGTGGCCGCGATGGCCGCGATCGCCGCGTCGAAGCGGGCCATGAACTCGTGCGCGTTCTCCCCACCGGGGATACGCGCCTCCAGGTCGCCGGTTCCCCAGGCAACGAGGGTGCCGATGTAGCGGGTGGAGTCAGCGGAGAGCTCGTCGTCACCCGCGGAGACCTCGCGCAGGTCGGGCAGCACCTGCAACTTGAGCCCGCGCGCCTCGGCGACCGGACGCGCGGTCTGCTGCGTCCGCACCAGGCTGGAGACGTAGACCGCCTCGATCTGGTGGTGGCTGAGCCGCTCGACGAGGGACGCCGCCTGCTCCAGCCCACCGTCGTCGAGATCGGCGCCGGGCTCAGCGGTATCCAGGAGGAACCCGACATTCGAGGCGGTACGACCATGGCGGACGAGGATCAGGCGCATGGTTCGAGCATAGAGAGCACGCGCAGCCCGCCCTTACCCCGTCCGTCACGACCCCGTCCAGCACGACCCCGTCCGTCATGACCCTGTCCGTCGCGAACACGTCCGTCGCGAACACGTCCGTCGCGACCCGGGCGCTACCGTGAAGGCCGGGAGGTTCCGTGAAGGCTCTGCTGGCGATCGTCGGACTGGCACTGGTGGCGACCGCCTGCACCGGTCCGGGGCAGGCGCCGACCGGGGTGCGGACAACTCCTGCGCCGACAACTGCTGCGCCGACAACTCCAGCGGCGACGGCCGCTTCCGGAGCTGCCCCGACAACCTCACCGGGAAGCACCACGACCAGCCAGACGCCGACCCCCTCCCGCACCCCGGTCGCCGGAGGGTCCGAGCTGATCCTCAGCGGAACGGCCATCGGCGACCGTCCACTGGGCGCCACCCCGCAGGGCGTGCTCGATCCCGACCTCATCGCGCGGCTGGGCAGTCCAAAGACCGGACGCACCCAGCTCTGCCAGTTGGCTGGTGACCGCAACCTGTTCGCCGTCGTGGATCACTCCTGGAGCGGCCTCACCGTGCACTACGGACGCCGCGACACGGCCACCATCGCGATCGCCTGGTCAATCACGCTCGAAAGCGTGCCCGACGGCGTCCGGCTGGTCGACCGCCTGCCCTGGCGACCGACCTTCGCAGAACTGGCAGCCAGCGACGGCGTCGCGGTCGAATCGAGCGCGGGCATGAAGACGGCCCGGCTCACCGGCAGGGAGCTCAGCTACACCGGGCCGGTGGGAACGTCGAGCCCGGACACCGTCAGGGGCGGGCCGGACCTGGTCTGCCGCTAGGCAGCAGCCATGACCGCCCTTGCCAGCTTGGCCGTCCGCACGACACTGACGTAACCGGATCGATTGGCGGTGACGCGGACCTTCATCACCTTGCGCAGGTCGGCCGACTTGAGCTTGTACGTGGCGGCCGTGGCCTTCTTGATCGCTTTCGAACCGCGGTACCACTGGTACTTGAAGGTCGCTCTCGGACTGTACGTTCCGGGGACAGCCGTCAGGACCTGGCCGACCCGGGCCGTACCGGTGATCGTCGGCACCCCGATGGTGGCGAAGGTGGCCTTCACCACCTTCACCGACATCTTGGAGTACAGCGAGACGGTGCCCTTGCCCCTGCCGGTCACCCTGACCTTGAGCTTGTAACCGACATCCTTTGCGACCACGAGGTAGTCCGCACGGACCGCGCCGGTGATCGCGCGCGACGTGCCCGAGGAGGACACCCGGTACCACTGGAAGGTGAACTTCACGAGCCCCGTCCCCCACGGTCCGGTCTTCGCCGTCACCAACTTGTCGACGGCGGGACGAGAGTTGCTCAGCACGGGGACGGTCGGAGCGAAGGTGCCGCTCGTCACGAGGGAGCTCGCCGCCGATTGCCTGGTCACGTCCGTGTGCTCGCTCGCCGACCCGGTGACCGCGACGCGCAGCGCGTGGCCGAGGTCAGCGGTGACCGGGGTGTAGGCCACCTTCGTCGCGCCGCCGAGCGCAGTCCCGTCGCGGTACCACTGGTAGCCGAATCTCACGCCCGTGGGCGTCCACACGCCGGGGCGGGCCGTCACGGGTACGCCGACGACTGGCTTCGTGCTCGACAAGGTAGGCGTCACGCCGGTCACCGGTGGCCAGACCACCAGCGCGCTCGCCGCCGACAAGTTGGTCACATCCGTATGCTCGCCGGCCGACCCGGTGACCGCCACCCGCAGCGCGTGGCCGACGTCAGCGGTGCCCGGGGTGTAAGCCACCTTCGTCGCCCCGCCGAGCGCAGTCCCGTCGCGGTACCACTGATAACCGAACCTCACACTCGCCGGCGCCCACACACCGGGCAAAGCCGTCACGGGCACACCAACCACTGGCTTCGTGCTCGACAGCGTCGGCGTCACGCCGGTCACCGGTGGCCAGGCCACCGTCGCCTCAGCGGAGCGCAGGGTCGCAGGGGTGTAGCCGGGCGCCGAGCCAGTCACCGCCACGGACAGGTTCCTGCCGAGTTCGTCAGCCACGGGGGTGTAGGTGGAGTTGGTCTCCCCGTAGAGAGCCACGGAGTCGAGGAACCACTGATAGCTGAACGTCACGGCGCCGGGCTGCCAGGATCCGGCAGCCGGGACGGCGGACACCGGCGATCCCACGATCGCCGTGAGGGTCGGGGCCACGCCGGTGACCGCAGGGGCTGTGCCGGTAACCGTCACGCTCCCCGCCACCGTGGCGCTTCCGTCGGTGTTGACGAGGAAGGCGCCGGTATCACTGCCCTTCAGGTTGAGTTCCCAGCCGTAGGCCCCGGCGGGAGCAGGAGCACCGTCGATCAGGCCGTCCCAGGTGAGGTCACGCACGGCACCGTTCGGGGCCTCGGGCACGGCGATGCGACGTACGACGTCGCCCCCGGCTTTGGTGATGACGAGCCCGAGCACTGTTTCCTGGAGCCCTTTGGTCGCGTCGAGGTCCAGCGTCCATGCCGAACCGGTCGCGAAGGACGGGGCGGCGAGCACACCGAGGACGCGCGGAGCCGACGGGGTCACGATGTCGTTGATGTTCGCAGCCCACAGCTGCGAGCCGGTGGTCCACGCCACGGCATGGGACCCGTCGGTGGCGGCGGTCGTCGGGTTCGTGGCCAGGAGGTCGGCCTGGTCGCTGATGAAGTTCCACGCCTCCAGGTCGGGGTTGCCGGTATCGGTATTCGTGGGCTCGATGAGGGCGAACCGGTCGCCGATCGCGACCGGGACGCCGGAACGGGTGTCGCAGGTGGGATGCCGGAAGTCCACCACGACCGTGTCGCCGGAGTCGGTGTCCCGGGCGAGCACCCAGTCGCCCCAGAGCCCAACCGCTTCGAAGTGGCTGCCGGTGCAGTGTGTGAAGTCGACCGGGGTCGATGTCGAGGGCTGGGTCACATCGAGCACCTCGTAGCCCGCGCCGGCCTTTCGCAGCGCCAGCGAGCCGAACAGTGTGACCACCTCGCCCGCGGATGG
>JBBRIY010000232.1:0-4838 GCA_038220215.1 Propionibacteriales bacterium | reverse complement strand
CATCGAGACCTTCACCGGCCGAGCCGGGCAGTTCGTCTTCATCTCTTCTGCTTCGGCGTACCAGAAGCCGGTGGCGCACCTGCCGATCACCGAGTCGACCCCACTGCGCAATCCGTTCTGGCAGTACTCCCGCGACAAGATTGCAGCAGAGGACGTCCTGGTTCGCGCGTACCGCGACGACGGTTTCCCGGTGACGATCGTCCGGCCGTCCCACACCTATGACCAGACCACCGTGCCGATCGGTGACTGGACGGTGGTCGAGCGCATGCGAGCGGGCAAGCCCGTCATCGTCCCGGGCGACGGCACCTCCTTGTGGACGCTCACGCACGCGTCGGACCTGGCCCGGGCGTTCGTCCCCCTGCTCGGCCGCGAGGACGTGCTGGGCGAGGCGTTCCACATCACCCGTGAGGACGCGCTGACGTGGGACGCCATCTTCCGCACCATCGGCCACGCGGCAGGGGTCGAGCCCGACCTCGTCCACGTGCCCGGCGACCTGATCGCCCGGATCGACCCCGAGAACGCCCCGGGCTACGTGGGCGACAAGTGCCACTCGGTGGTCTTCGACAACACCCGGATCAAGCGGATCGCGCCGGGCTGGGAGCCCCGAATCCCGTGGAAGGAGGGGGCAGCGCAGATCATCGAGTGGTTCGATGCGGACCCGGCGCGCCGCCGCACCGATCCGGGCACGGACGCGCTCCACGATGCTGCCAGCCGTTTCATGCGTGCCCCCGTGGCGGGCTCTGGTGGCCCTGCCTGAGTGGTGGGGGCTGAGCCGATGATGGCGTTCGACACCGTCCTCAGCCGCTTCTTCCCGACTTCTTCGCGTCCGATTCCGACGCTGAAGGGTTCGACCTGTGGCGGCTGCCCAACGATCCGGACAGCGCCCATGTCGGGGCCTTACGCGACCTCTATCCGCCTTGGCCCTCGGCACTCGGCGTTCTTCGAGGCCGCCGGGTACCAGCGCACCGAAGGCGGCGGCTGTGGCGACATGGACCGGCCGCGCGATCAGTCGAGCGCATCTCGGGCGGCTGCGCAGATCACCCTCAACGAACTCTGGACCCTGTACTGAGCGGGCTTCCGGATCGGTTGCGCTCTTGCAAGGAACCCGCGTCCAGGGCTTCGACCCGGACGTCGAGCATGACCCGGGCAGCGCCAAAGTTCTGGCGAGGGCAGCGACGCCCGCCGCGTCCCGCTAGCTTGTCTTCTGGTGTTCCCCCCGAAGCGCCCAGAGGAGGAGAGAGGTTCGTGCGCAACCGCGTCCCCGGCCGCAAGGTTCGCGCCCTCATCCACATCGCGGTCTTCGCACTGCTCGCGCCGTTCCTCGCGTTCTCGACCGCCATTCCCGCGCGAGCAGAAGCCCTTGAGAACAGCACGATCACCGGCACGGTGACCGGTGTGGGCGGCACCCGCAAGTACGCGCTCACCGTGTCTCTCCTCGCGGTTGATCCCGAGCGCTGGGATCAGCCACGCCTGGCTATCCCGCTGGCTGACGGCAGCTACACCTTCTCTGGGCTCCCGGCAGGCACGTACACCCTGTACTTCACTGGGATCGCGGGCAACGAGGTCGAGGGCGAGTGGTGGGATGACGCGTTGACGCGTGCGGACGCAGATCTGATCGTTCTCGACGGCGAGAACACCGTGGTCGCCAACGCGGTCATCGGCCTCAGGGGTGCCGTCCAGGGCAGGACCACAGGACTGGGCGGACGAGCGGTCCTGAACTTCGAGGTCAGGGTCTACCGCATCGAAGGCGCCGCCGAGCAACGGGTGCCGGCGAGTCTCGGCTGGCTGTCCGGGAGCGTCTACAGCATCGACAATCTGCTGCCTGGCGCCTACCGCATCATCTATGGCGCTGAGGGCTATCGCGACAGGGAAACCACGGTCACGATCGGCGTCGACGAGACCGTCACGCGAGACATCCAGCTCGAACCACGCGATGCCGGCGAGCTCGGGTCACTCACGACCGAACCGGTCGCCCTGCCGTACTGGGTCACCAAGACCTCGACGGTCCAGCTCAAGATCGTCCCGAAGGTCTTCGCGGACGTGATTGCTGTCGACGCGTCCGCCTGCCAGGCCGGGTCGTACACCTGGACGGCTGCGCTGCTGGTCTCCTCGCCAAGGGGCACAGACGTGACCTCGGCAGAGTTCGACGGCGGCGGGACGGGTGCGGGCACGGCGCCAAGCGTCAGCCGGCAACACGAGGCAGCCTTCCTCAACACCGGAGACCTGCTGCTCGGGACTCATGCAGCGCGGGCGGAGATCACGTCGACGGTCAGCTACGGGAGCTGCAGCGACGCCGGGGTCGAGCAGCGCATGCATACATGGCACGAGACCCTTCTCACGGGCCTCGAAGTGACCGGGGAGTTCTTCGCCTCCACCCCGGGGGTTGTCGGCAGCCCGGCCCGTGGTCAGACCGTGACGGCAGCCAGCACCTTCTATCCGGAACCGGACTCGATGACCTACCGCTGGCTTCGGGACGGCGCCGCGGTCCCGGGTGCAACCGCGCAGGCCTACACGCTGGGGGCCGACGATGTCGACGCCCAGCTCCGCGTCGAGGTCGTCGGGCACAAGGACCTGTACGCGGACCGTGCAGTGGTGTCGGCAGCCACCACCCGGGTTACCGGGGACGACTGGAAGCTCACTCCCGTGCCGGTCATCGCCGGTTCACCCGCGACCGGGCAGATCCTCACGGTCAGGCCCGGCACTTGGGACACGGGAGCGGCGCTGAGCTTCCAATGGCTTCGTGACGGGCTCGCCATCGCCGGCGGGACCCGCTCGACCTACAGACTGGTGAGTGCTGACCTCGGTACCCGCCTCTCGGTGACGGTGATGGCGAAGAGGCCTGGCGCTGCACGAACGTTGAAGACATCGCCCCAGACCTCGGTCGTCGTGGAAGGGACGTCGCCGGTCCCGACGCCAGCGATTTCTGGCGTCTTCGGCACCGGGCAGGTCCTGACGGCACTCCCGGGACCCCTGGCGGAAGGGACCACCCACTCCTACCAGTGGTTGCGCAATGGAAGCCCGATCCGGTTCGGGACCGGCCGGACCTACCTCCTGACGTTCGCCGATCCCGGCGCGCGGATCAGCGTCCGGGTCACCGCCCACCTCGACGGTTGCCCGGACGTCAGTGCAACGTCGGTGCCCTCCGCCAAGGTGATGCTCATCAGCCGGCCTCGGATAGCCGGTGCCCTGACCGTTGGCTCACGGTTGTCGGTCAGCCGTGGGACGTGGACCTCGAAGGTGTCCTTCGCCTACCAGTGGCTCCGCGGCGGCGTCACGATCAAGGGCGCAACCAGGACTTCCTACACACTTACCAGAGCCGATGCTGGGGCCGAATTGGCCGTTCGTATCACGGCCCGCCGATCCGCCTATGCGCGGATCGTCATGAGCTCGGGGCACACCTTGCGGGTTGTCTCGACCGGCACGCCCCGGATCTCCGGTCCAGCCGTCGCCGGTGTGACGCTGACCGCGAACCCCGGCACCTGGTCGCCGGGGATGGTGCCGTCCTTCCAGTGGCTCCGCAAGGGCAGGGAGATCCCTGGAGCCAGGTCGCGCGCCTACACGCTCGGCACCGCCGATGAGGGCGCACAGCTCACCGTGCGGGTGACGGAAGAACAGTCCGGCTGGGCCACGGTCGTCAGGACGAGCAGCAAGACGGCCAAGGTCATGCGGCCGGGAGTCCCGAAGATCGCCGGAGCGCCCGCGGTCGGTTCGACGGTGAAGGCCGTGGCGGGATCGTGGACGGCGAGGACCGGATTCTCGTACCGGTGGCTGCGCAACGGCGTCCCGATCTCTGGCGCGACGCGCTCGCGGTACGCGGTGAGGTCGCGCGATGCCGGTGCGCGGCTCAGCGTGAAGGTCACCGGCCGTCGCAAGGGCTACGGGACGGCGACCGTGATGAGCGTCGCCGTCAGCGTGCCTGCGCCCTGAGCACTACCAGCCTTCACGGGCCCGGCTCAGGGAAGCTCGGTGGTCCCGAAGGTGTCGTACCAGTCCTGCGCGAACGCCTTGACGGCCTGCACGACGTCGGGGGCGCCGAGGGCTGCACGGAGCAGGAACGGAGGCAGGGTGACGGCCGCTGCGCCGGCTTCGAAGGCTGCGCTGACCTGGGCGACGTTCTTGAAGCTGGCCGCCATGATCTTGCAGTTCGCGCCGTGGCGGTCGATGAACTTGGCCAGCGACTTGATGGTCGCGGAGGTGTCGATGTCCAAAGACTCCATGCGGTTGAAGTAGGGCGCGATGTAGTCCGCGCCGGCAGCGATCGCGAGCATGCCCTGGGTCTTGGAGTAGATCGCTGTCGCTGTCACCCCGATGCCCTCGTCCTTCAGCAGCCGCATCGCCCGGATGCCCTGCTCGGTGGTGGGGATCTTGGCGTACACCTTGCCGTCCACCTGGTCGAGCAGGCGGTGGGCGTCGGCGACGATCCCGGCGGCGTCCTGCGCCAGCACCTGGATGTGCAGCGTCCGGTCCGGGCCGATGATCTCGCGAATCCGGCGAAAGTGGTTATAGAAGTCGATGCGCCCCTCTGCCTTGATGATCGTGGGGTTCGTCGTGACACCTGCGACCGGGTAGAACGGCGTCATCTCCTCAATGTCGGACAGGTTGGCTGTGTCGAACAGGATCTCCATCGGGCTTCCTCACTGGCGTACGAACGTACCTAGCGATCCTCCCAGACCTGAAGGCATCGGGCGGACGGCAGTCCTTGTCAGACGCGGGAGCACGCACTCTGTGCTCACCGCGATTGCCTCGGCAGGTCAACCCTCAAGCCGTGCGTCGGTCGGCTGACGCGCCGCTAGACCCACATCACGACGGCGCGAAGCGCAGCGAGGGCCTCGCGTTGC
>JBBRIY010000231.1:0-4853 GCA_038220215.1 Propionibacteriales bacterium | reverse complement strand
CGTCGTCTGGGGTGCCGTCAACGGCCTGGTGTGCGGCCTGATCGCCTGGCTGGTACTACGACGCAGCCCCGCTCCGGCCCAGCATGGCCTGTGACCAGGCCCGTGTGATCAGGCCCGTGTGATCAGGCCCGTGTGATCAGGTCCGTGCCCGCCGCGCGCGGCTGAACGAGTAGACGCCGAAGGCCGCGAACCCAGCGGCTACCAGAACCAGGACCCCCTGGCCCCAGGGCAGCGACACCAAGGAGTGCAGCGCACCGTCCAGGCCCTGCGACTTCGACGGACGATGCGTGAGGCCCGCCGTCACCAAGCCGACCCCCACCACGATCAAAGCCACACCCTTGGCGATGTAGCCAACCTTGCCGGCCAGAATGACGAAACGGCTCGGGGTGCTCGCCAGGTCGCTGCGGAACTTCTCGGCCCACCCCTTGAAGATGTGGTAACCCCCGATCACAGCAACTGCCACCCCGGCGACAACGACGAGCACCGGCCCGAACGGCAGGTCCATCAAGGTCGCCGTCGCATCTTTCGCCTGGGCCTCCCCGGACGTACCCACACCCATCAGGAACAACACCGCCGACCATGTCAGCGCAAGATAGACGACAGCCTTCGCCGCAGCCTTGACGCGATCGCCCGTGTCAGGACCACGCACGCATTCGCCCACCTGCCACACCGCGAGCAGCACAAAGGCCACCACGATCGCCACCAGGAGAACAAAGCCCCACGGCGTACCGGCCACCAGCGCCAACGCGCCCGAGGGGTCAGCGTTCGCCCCCTTCCGGCCGAAAGCCACCTGCAGCCCAAGCCAGGCGATCAACAGATGGAGGAACCCGCTCACGGCATAACCGGCGCGCGCGCCGGCGTCCACCACGCGGCTGTCGGACATCTCCCCGGCAACCCTCGACAACTTCCCGGCGACTCCCGAGCCATGCCCCTGCACCCCGCTTGATGACGCCACGTCGACCTCCTCGTCTCGGCAGCAGGAGTACCCAAATTGCGCGCACCCGACGCGGGATCCGGAGCACAGCCCGGGCGGGCCCGCAGCTCCGATGCGTTGCTAATCAGCCAACTATGTCGTCGTTGACGGATCCGCAATGTTCGAGCTCGGAATGTTCGCGGGCGTCTCGCTGGCGCGCGGGCGGGTCACGGCGAGGGCGGCACTCACGACCCTCCGGGGAAGCGAGGTATGCACCCCAGCCCTGCGGAACCGGACGGTGTGGAATCGCTGGCCATCGATGGGGGCGTCAGCAAGTTCGCGGAGCCGCCCGAAATACCTCGCCAGCACCGGGATCCTGCTGCTCAGCGGAATGTGGTTGCGTTGCAGGAGGACCTGAACAGACATCATGACCCTCGCCTGTCGAAGGAGCCGGCGATAGCTGGGCTGCCACGCGTCCCAGAGTCCCTGCCGGTGAAGGTCACGGCGCAGGATGTCGATCGCTGCAGCGAATGAGAAGACGTTCTTCGCGCCGAAGTTGCCAGTGATGCTGTCGCTGCGAAGGCAGTAGTGATAGTAAACCCGCCGGGTCAAAGCCACCGATGACGCCCGCAGCAGGATCCGCGGAGTGGTGGCCAGGTCCTCATAGAAGACGTTGGGGAATGGCGGGTCATCGGGATGGAACAGGGTGCGACGGTAGAGCTTGTTCCACGCGAACGACGGAAAACGCGTCAGGTGGATCGAGAGTTCAGCCGCCTGCGGACCGCTGAACTGTGACTCGCGGGGCAGGAACGGAAATGGCACCCGCATTCCCCAGAAGTCGAATGTGAAGCCACACGCAGCGACGTCCGCACCAGTGTCTTGCACCAGTTGCAGAAGGTCTGTGATGAAGTCCGGATCGACCCAGTCGTCGGCATCGACCATGGCGACGAACTCACCCCGCGCGACGCTCAGTGCGGCGTTCCGTGCCGGTCCGAGACCGCGGTGCAGCTGGCTCACCGTGTGCACCTCGGGGTGCTCGTGCGCGTAGCGACCCATGATCGCCGCCGTCGTGTCGCTGGAGCCGTCGTCGGTGACGATGATCTCCAGGGGACGGTGGGTTTGCGCGAGCAACGACTCCAGACATCGCGGGAGATAGCGGCCAACGTTGAAGGCAGGAACGACGATGCTCACCAGCGGCTCCATGATGTCCTCCCCGATGTATGCGTGCCGACTATCCCCGTCTTCTCCTTACCCGGATCGTTCACACTGCCAAGAGCACCCAGCGGAGCCCGGGACAGGATCTGACTGGATCACCAACCATAGGTTGGCCGGCCACCGCAAACGGCGGGAAGGCCTCCCTCACAGTCAGGGCATCGATCGGCGAACCCCGTGCCGGCCTCCGGGGCGCCTTGATGTGATCGATGTCCACAACCACCTTCCGCTCTGGTTACCGATCGGACGGTCGCAGAGGTTACGGCGCGGGCGTCACCGTGTGTCGCAGGAATACTTACCCCGAGACAGGTTGGAGCTTTCCGCCCCGCAGGCTCTACCCACATCCGCATTCGATTGTTCGCGGACGGTCCGTCCCGGGAATGCTGGTCGGGATGGTCACGCCCTTGTCCAGCGAGATCACCGCTGACGCATTCAACCCCGTTGCGGCCCGAGAGGCACTCGGCTGGGCCTACCGCCACTGGTAACTGGTCTCAGGCGGAGAGGAGGACCCGTCCTGCCAATGGTGAAGCGAACTGTGTGATCGCTGAGCGGTTCGGGGTGTCCCTTTGACGGTGAACCTGACTGGTCGTCGCGGCTACAGGCCTCCCAGTAAGCTCCCTTACGCTAGGCAGGAGAAGAGTTTTGAAGCGACTTGCAGACCTCGGTTGGATTGGCTGGCTTCTGTGCGCTTTGGGCGCCGTGCTCCTGGCTGTGCTCGCGAACCTCTACATCATTGTCGCCCGGCCTTTCGGGGCGACCCTCGGTATCCCCATCGAACAGACGGGGCCGATAGGCGCCGTCATAGCCGCCATCGTGCCCTTTGTGTGGCTCTTCCTCTTTGCAGGCATGGGCACAACGTTCTGGCTCTTGGCCGGGAAAGAACAGCGCATGAGTGGCCGTGCCTGGCTTGTCGTGGCGCTGGTCCTGCTGTGTGTCGGCTACCCCGTCTACACCGGCAGCCTCAATCAGCCGATCATCGCGCTGATCGGAAATGGCGTGGTCGTGGCGGTTGCCGCCATCGCCGTCTGGTCGATCCGGCCGATTTCGAAGCTTGGGGCAGGCCTGCTCGTTCCCGTCATCGCCTGGGTATCGATTGCCTCGGTGGCGTTGGTTGCGCTGATCACTGGTCAGCGGTTCTAGGGGACTCACGGTGCTCGACGCGGCCCTGTCGACCTGCATCCAGCCCGCTCCGCCCTCCTTCCACACCACCGCGGCCCGTTGAGTGATCAACCCCGAGCCGGGGACGCCAGCAGCTGCGACGACCGGTGCGCCACGACCAAACTCGCCGGCGCTGGCGTCAAGGTGGCGGTCAGGATCGCGGACCGGTCATCCTGTTTCTGCCGGCCCGTCCGCGGCTCATCAGCCAACCTGGGGATTCCCAACTCGCCACACCGGCCCGCCACGGGGCGGATGATCGGGTGTGGCGAACAACCCGGCCATCCGCACTCCCTACCAGGGCGATCGAGTGCGCATCGTTCGCGTCGGTCTTGCCCCTGCCCGGTGGAGAACACCCGGGCCGAGGTTGTTCGCGAACTCGAGAGATTGGTGTGGCCGCCGCCGCGGACATCCCTGCCGTCGAGACAAGGGATCGGCGCCTCTTTGCGCCGCGGCCGATCGAAGATCTCTGCTTGTGCTAAGCCGCGTCGGTCCCCTTCTCCGGTTCCGTGTGCGGCTCAGGGGCAAACCGTCCCATCGCGTACAAGGCGATGATGAGGATCATTGCCACGCCCGCCGCCACGGCCAGGGCGTCGGCTGCGTGTGCGACGCCCATGGCGCCGGCCAGCAGGCCGACCGTGCCGAGGACCACCAGGAGACCGCCGAGCCAGAAGAACATTCGCTCCCCGAACGCCCACGCAAACGGGATGAAGTGCAACCCGACGACCGCTGCGATCAGTGCCGGTCGTAGATCACTGTGGCCCGCCGCGGTCAGCGCACGCGACCCGAGCGCGATGAGGGCGAGCTCACCGACGACACAGGCGCCATAGGTCGCCAGGGCGAGTGGACGCGGGCGGGCAAATGGCCCCAGCGACACGGGACGCACGAAATGCGCGAACAGCGCCACCAGGACGAGGGCGCCACCTGCCACCCACGAGACGATCGACATGACCGTCCCGAGCACGTCGGAGTAGCTGCCGATGAAGACGAGACCACCGATCAGCCCGATCATGCTTCCCCAACGCCTCGGGTCGACCCATACGGGGGGCTCACCCACCTCAGGGCCGTAACGTCGTGGCGGTGGTGCCTTGACGGGCTGGTTCGCTGACGATGACCTGGGCATCGTCCGATGCTACGTGGGGGATGCCACCCCCACCGCGCTTGCGGCCGGCATTAACTCTGACACCACTGCAGTCCTGATCTGAAGCCCGCGTGCTTCACAGCCGGTGCGCCAATCTCCGTTGATTGTGAATCTGTCCACCGTTAACGGTGCACTGCTTCACACCCAAGGCAGACGTCCGGTCTTGCCGCTCTGCGCGGTCGGCTCTGCCGAGTAACACGCTTCATCGCGCGAGCGAAACGAGCGACTGACTCGCTTTGGCCGGACTATTCGTATTGCGGCACCGTCACTGTCTCGCCCTTGGCGATTGCCGATTCATGCGCGCAGATCCCGGGGGCTGTCCACTGGGCGGCACGTTTGGCGTCCACTCGGGGCAGGCGGTTGTCGACGATGCTGCCGATGAACTCGGAAACGAGGTGGGGATGCGACCCGCTGTGGCCTGCGCCGACCATC
>JBBRIY010000230.1:0-4862 GCA_038220215.1 Propionibacteriales bacterium | reverse complement strand
GTCCCGGTGTTCGGCAACCGCGGCCTCTCCGGGATCGACGGCACGATCTCGACGGCGATCGGGGTGGCGCTGGCCACCGGTGCACCCACAACGCTGCTGTGCGGCGACCTCTCGTTCTTCCACGACGCCGGAGCCCTCGCGATCGCGCCGGGCGAGCCCCGTCCCGCCCTGCGCGTCGTCGTGGCAGACGATGGCGGCGGCAGCATCTTCGCGACGCTGGAGTACGGACAACCACGGTTCGCTGAGGCGTTCGAGCGGGTGTTCGCCACCCCGACCGGCCTCGACCCGGCGGCCGTCGCAGCCGGCTACGGGGTGCGTTCCCGGAGCGTGACCACCCTTGCCGACATTGCTGCTGTCCTTGCCGAGCCGATCGCCGGCCTCGAGGTGGTCGTGGTCGCCATCGACCGCTCGGGCAGGCCCACCCAGGCGCGGCGTATCGCGTCCGGGGCCTGACCCGCGTGGCCTCCATCGAGACGCTCTGGACCAGCCTGCCCCCGTGGGGCTGGGCGGTGCTCGGGCTGTGCGCCCTGCTGATCGGCTTCTCGAAGACGGCGCTCGGCGGACTTGGGCTGGTTGCGGTCGTCCTCACGTCGCAGGTGGTTCCCACGAAGGATTCAACGGCCGTCGTGCTGGTGATGCTCCTTGTGGGCGACCTCGTGGCGACGTGGACCTATCGCCACGACGTCGACTGGCGGCTGATCGGGCGGCTGATCCCGCCCGTGCTCCTCGGTATCGGAGCCGGCGCGCTCTTCCTCAACTGGGTGGACGGGCCGACGCTCAAGCGCACGATGGGCGTGATCCTGCTCGTGCTCCTGACGATCGGGTTGTGGCCGGACAAGCTGGCTGCCCATCGTCCGGGCGTCGGGATGGCCTATGGCGGGCTGGCGGGTTTCACCACGATGGTCGCCAACGGTGGCGGTCCACCGATGAGCCTGTACCTGCTCGCCAGGAAGTACGACAAGCTGCGCTTCCTCGGCACGACCGCCTGGTTCTTCTTCGCCGTCAACCTGATCAAGGTGCCCTTCTCCGTGGCCGGCGGGATCCTCCGCCCCGACACCGCCCTGCTCGGGGCAGTGCTGGCGCCGCTGGTCCTGATAGGCACCTGGATCGGACGGGCCACCATCACGCGGATCGACCAGAAGACGTTCGAGAAGCTCGTCACCGTGTTCATCGCCATCGCCGCCGTCTACCTGCTGTTCGGTTAGCCGGCCACCCCTCGTCAGCTGGCGTAGACCGTGATGTCGAACAGGTACCGGTCACAGCGGTAGGAGTGGTTGCCGTACTCCACCGGGTTGCCGGCCGAGTCGTAGGCGCGCCGGGTCATGGTGAGCACCGGGTCGGCCGGGCCCAACTGCAGGAGCTTGCGCTCGTCGGGCTCGGCCCGGCGGGCTCCGATGGTCTGGTGAGCGACCGCTGCGATCACGCCCCGCCTGCGCATCAGGTTGTAGAGGCCCTGGGTGGCGAGATCTTCCAGCGGGAGGTCGGCCCAGGACGGAGCCAGCCAGTTGCGCAGGAGCGCCATGGGCCCCTCCCGCACCGAGCGCAGCCGCTCGAGGTAGACCAGCCTGGTGCCGGGTTCCAGTCCCAGCACACCGGAGGCATCTGTGTCGACGACGGAGGTGTCGAACGCAAGGACCCGTGTCAACGGCTCGCGCCCGGCGGCGCGGAGGTCGTCATGGAGCGAGGTGAGCTCGTTGTGCCGGTGAATGACCTCCTTGGCCACGGTGGTGCCGATGCCGCGGCGACGAACCAGGAGCCCGCGGGTGACCAGCTCGACGATTGCCCTGCGCACGGTGGGGCGGGAGAGCTCCAGGCGGTCAGCGAGGGCGAGCTCGTTCTCGAACGCGTCGCCTGGCTTCAGCACACCGGTGTCGACGGCGGCGGCGAGTTGTTCGGAGAGCTGGTGGTACAGCGGCACGGGTGAGTTCCGGTCGATGCTCACCTCGATCTGCCGGGCCATGATCAGACATTAGCCCAAACGTCCGGGATCTCAGTCGCCCAGGGTGCGCAGCCAGCGGCGCAGGTGCCAGGTGGCGCGGACGTCGTCCTCGTTGTACTCCAGCACCCTGGTGCGTGCACGCGCGCGTGCGTCCCTGCTGGGAGCATGCACGGCTTCCTCGAACCAGCGCATGCTGTTCAGGCCGCCCGGGTCGTCGTCCCGCCAGTGGAACCCCGCGCCGGCGGAGGCAACCACCTTCAGCCCGAGACCGTTGGTGCCGAAGAAGTTCTGGCGGACGGTGGGGAACAGGTCCACGAAGTGCGCGCGGGCAAAGTCCATCGCCCAGTCCAGGGTGGGCTCGCACTTCGCCAGGCGCCCCAGCCGCACCATCTCGTAGTCGGAGTAGTGGTAGACGCGGGCATCTCCGCCGCCGATGAGGTCGCGCAACCACGTCATCGCCGCGCCGGCCAGCGCGCGCTCGGACGCATCGTCCAGTTCGGTGAAGCTGCTGAATTCCTGATAGCTGCCGCCGCCGTTCCCGTCCGCCACCCAGAAGCCCCAGAGGTAGACCCGGTCCTCCCGCGACGTCTCCACGTCGATGTCGATCTCCAGGGAGGCGGCCGGCACGTCGATCGGACCGGTCGTGGTGCGCTCGAGCTCCACGCCGTGCAGAAGCAGCTGCGACCGGCGTTGCGCCAGGCGCAGGCGCTCCTCGGCGCCGGAGCGGTGCGCCACCAGCGGCAGGTAGTCGGGCAGCAGCAGGTCGAGGTCGCTGGCTGCCAGCTGGCTGACGGTCGCGACGCCCGCCTCGCGAAGCACGGAGATCTCGTGCACGTCCAGCGGTGACTTGCTGATCCGCAGGCTGAGGTCATCGTCGTCGAGCTGCGGGCGGCAGGTGCTCCACCACGGGCAGTAGCCGCACTCGTAGCTCACCACCGGCCGCATCAGCGGCGGGTCGGTGACAGCTGCGGCTCCGGCGGCCTCGGCCAGCTGCACGCGCGCTGTGAACTCGAAGGCATAGCGGTCGAGGGCGCTGACCAGGCCGTTGTCAGCATCCTGGGCCGGCGCCGGGGCGACCACCGGCTCTGCCAGGTCGAGCCAGATGGCCCGCAGCCCTTGATCATCAACGTCGTCACTGCCCACGATGCAGGCCAGCGGCCTGCTCACAGCCTGCTGGCCGAGCGGGCCGAGCAGGTGCCACAGGTGTGCCAGTTGCACGGCATTGCCGGTACGCCAGTGCCAGCGGTACCGCCAGCCGAGCGCGGTGTACCGCTCAGGGAGGGCGGCGACAGGGGAGAAGGTGGCCTCGACCTCACCCTTGCGGGCGTCCAGCACCCGCTGGTACTTCACGAGGCCGGGGAAGTAGCCGCCCGCGGCGTCGCGGACCAGCAGGTCGGCCCGCCCGGAGCGGTGCGCTTGCCAGTCGCGGGGCAGCAGCCCGCCGATGATCACCTGGGTGCCTGCCGCCATCGCAGCCAGGCACGCGGCCTCTTGATCCTCGCTCGGCTCGCCGGCCAGCGTCCGCAGATCGACGACCGAGGCGTCACCGGCGATGATTCGGTCGTAGGTTGCTGCGATGAACTCCGCACTCCCGGGGAGGCGTCCGTGGCCGGCGCCCTGCTCGGGAAGCACGACGCCGGGATGAAAGGCGTTGTGGGTCTTCACCGGGCAACTGCGGGCCGCGTACGGGTCGAGGGTGAACATCAGGCGTGCGCCCGGTGGAGCGCGACCACGCCACCGGAGAGGTTCTTCCAGCCAACGCCACGCCACCCCGCGGCGGCCAGCAGGTCGGCGAGGGCGTGCTGGTCGGGCCAGGCGAGGATGGATTCGGCCAGGTAGTCGTAGGCGGCGGGGTTGGAAGCTGTGGCGCTGGCGATCTTCGGCAGCGCCCGCAACAGGTAATTGCGGTAGGTGTCGCGGAACGGCTTCCAGGTGGGGGTGGAGAACTCGCAGATCACGATGCGGCCACCGGGCCGGGTCACCCGACGCAGTTCGGCAAGGGCTGTGGCCACGTCCTCGACGTTGCGCAGCCCGAAGCTGATCGTGACCGCGTCGAAGACGCCATCGGCGAACGGCAGGGCAAGGGCATCGGCATTGACGAACGCGAGGTCGGGCTGGCGCTGCTTGCCGACGGTCAGCATGCCCTCGGAGAGGTCGGCCGGGACGACGAGGGCGCCCGCATCGGCGAACGGTCGGCTCGAGGTGCCGGTACCGGCAGCGAGGTCGAGGATCCGCTGCCCGGGACGCGGAGCGACGGCGGCGACGGTTTCCGCGCGCCAGTGCCGGTCCTGACCCAGGGACAGCAGGTCATTGACCAGGTCGTACCGGGGAGCGACACGGTCGAACATGTCGGCCACCTCGGCTCGTCTTCGTGCCAGGGTTGCCCGGGCCTCACTCGCTGCGCGCACGAGGCCTAGCCTGCCACGACCCACGGACACCGTCCGCCAACCCGGCGTCCCCGGCGAGAAGTCCCGCCGCTGGCCCTTCCGCCTCGCTACCCGTCGGTGACGCGTCCCTACCCGTCGGTGTGCCTGGCTACCGGTGCGCCGGTAGCGTTCCGACGGAACGGTAGCGACGCGGCAGGGTTCGACGGGAGCGGGTGGCGCGCGGAGCTTCGCCGATGGGGGAGAATCGAGCCCATGGCGCGAAAGACCCCGGTGCTCAAGGTCACCAACCTCATGAAGGCCTTCGGGCCCGTCGTTATCGTCTCCGGCTTCAACCTGGAGGTGGCACCGGGCGAGGCAGTGGCACTGACCGGACGCAACGGCGCGGGCAAGTCCACCGTGCTGCGGTGCCTGGTCGGCTCGGAGCGTCCCGACGAGGGCACCGTCGAGGTCAACGGCACCCCGGTCAGCGAGACCAACCCGCAGATCCGCCGCGACGTGGCCACGGTCATCGACGACCTCGACTTCTTTCCCGACCT
>JBBRIY010000229.1:0-4865 GCA_038220215.1 Propionibacteriales bacterium | reverse complement strand
GCCGCATCGACCTCGTCACCCTCAAGCTGCCGGTCGCGGGCCAGGACGATGTTGTCCCGCACCGAGCCGACGAACACGTGGTGCTCCTGGGTGACGAGGGCCACCTCGGTGCGCAGCACGTCCAGCGGCAGTCCCATCACGTCTACCCCGCCGATGTCGACCGCACCGGTTCGTGGCCCGTTGATGCCGGCCAGCAACCGTCCCAGCGTCGACTTGCCCGAGCCGGACGGGCCGACGATCGCCAGCCGCTCACCCGGACGCAGGTCGAGGTCGATGCCGTGCAGCACGTCCGTGCCCGGCCGGTACGCGAACCGCAGGTCGGAGCCGACCACGTCCGTGCCCTCCGGCAGGTCGTCGCCTGCCGTCCGATCCTCCGGCACCTCGGCGACACCAAGCAGCCGGGTGGTCGCCGCCAGGCCCACCTGCAGGGTGTCGAACACCTGGATCAGCCGGTCCATGGGCTCCACGAGGCCCTGCACGTAGATGGCTGCCGTAGTGATCTGCCCAATGGTCACCCAGCCGTTCGCGTAGCCGACGGTGCCGAGCAGCACCACTCCCACCAGCGGCAGCTGGTAAGAGACGTCGAGGAAGATGAAGAAGAGGTTCCGCAGGGTCATGGTGTAGCGCTCGGCCTGGTCGGACTCGGCGATGTCGGCGTCGCCGATCGCGATCCTGCGTGCGCCCAGCCCGAGCGCCTCAACCGTCCGAGCCCCCTCAACGGTCTCCGTTGTCGTGGAGTTGATCTGGGAGTAGGTGCCCGACTCGGTGATGTAACCGGCGCCCGCGTGCTTCAGGTAGTGCCGCGTGGCGAACCACAACACGATCAGTGAACCTGCGATGGCGATGCTCAGGAAAGGGGAGTTGAGCACGAGCGCGACCAGGCTCGCCACCACCAGCACCAGCGACATCACCAACTGGGGGAACGCCCAGCGCACCGACTGGCTCATCTTCGACACATCGGACGTGATGCGCGTGAGCAGGTCACCGCTGGACGCCGACTCGACCCGGCCAAGGGGCAGCCGAAGCACGATGCCGACGATCTCCTCCCGGGCCGCGGCCAGCAGGTCGTAGCCGAGCACGGCGGATGCGCGCCTCGCGGCGAACACCAGTGCGGACTGCACCAGCACGACGACGATCAACCCGATGACGATCGAGTCGACGGCCGTGACGCTCGCCGCACCGCCGGTGACCTGGTCGATGAGCTCACCCAGCATGCGGGGAACGATGAGCCCGGCCATCGCTGCCGCCAGGTTTGTGGCAAGGGCAACGCTGAGCATCACCTTGCGGGTGGCCAGCAACCGCTTCACGAAGGTCCAGGCCGCAGCGTTGCCGGCAACGGGTAGTCCGCGCTCGGGGTTGCGGGACGCGGCGTAGAACACCCTTGCCCGTTCTGCGCGCAGCCGGTGCCGTTCGGCGAGCGTGCGGAACCGCTCGCCGATCGGCCGGCCGGGACGCACCCGGAGGTCCTCGGGAATGCCGGGAGTCGGATCGGTGTCTGCCCAGGTGCTGGGCCGCCCTTCGTCCAGTTCAGGCAGCGCTTCGGAGGTGGTCGGGTGCGTCATTCGTCCTCCTCCATGCCACGGCCGACCACGGCGCGGTACGCCGGGTTGGCCATCAGGTCAACGTGGGTGCCGCGGGCGGCCTCCCGCCCGTCCACCAGCAGGACCACCTCATCGGCATAGTGCAGCACCAGCGGCGACGCTGTCGTGACGACGGTGGTCCGGCCGCGACGCTGCTCGACAAGGCGCTCGGCGATCAGGGCCTCGGTGTGGGCATCCACGGCGGAGGTCGGCTCGACCAGGACCAGGACGTCAGGATCGTGCAGCAGCGCCCGCGCCAGCACAACGCGCTGCCGCTGTCCGCCGGACAGCCCGCGTCCGAGCTCGTCGATACGGCCCTGCCACCCTCCGGGGAGGCCGGCGTAGACGTCCTCCGCCGCCGCGGCGTGCAGCACGTCCTCCGCCTGCTCCCTGGTGTGCGTGCCCCAGGGGTCGACGGCCTGCTGCAGGGTGCCGGCGAACAGCTGGCTGGCCGTGTCGCTCACCACGACCCTCCTTCGCAGCGCAGCGAGTGAGAACCGGCTGTAGTCGATGCCGTCAGCGGTGACACCCCAGTCGCCGGCACCGAGGGCCACGTCCGACGCAGCGATGGCCGCGCGGCGCACCTCCTTGTCGACCTGGGCGCGGCGCGCGGCGCGTCCGGTCAGCTCGGCGTCGTCGGGCCCCTCCTCGTGCAGCTGCTGGGCAGGCAGGTAGCGGCCCAGCCGGTCGGCAAGGGCCGCGGAGTCCTCCGGGACAGCGCTGACGACGGCGAGATACCGCCCGGGCTCCACCACGACGCCGCTGGCCGCGTCCACCAGACGCGGCCGCGGCGGGAGCTCGGCGGAGCCCTGGTTGAACGGCACCTCGGGGTCGAGCAGCGCGATCGTCTTGCGCGCGGACACCAGGCCCTGAACCCATTTCTGGGCGAACTCGAAGAAGGTCTGCATCGGCCAGACCATGAACACCGCGTAGCCGACGAAAGACACCAGCTGGCCGACGCTGAGGCGTCCCTCGATCAACTCGTGGGAGCCGAGCCAGACCAGGGTGACCAGCAGCATTCCCGACAGCAGCACGCTGATGGTCTCCGTCACCGCTTGCCACGTGCCGGTCGCCACACCGAGCCGCCGGACACGCTGCGACTGGGCGGCGTAGTTGTTGCCGAAGGTCCGTTCGCCGCCGATGCCGCGAAGGATCCGCAGGCCGGAGACGATGTCGGTGGCCATCGACGTGAGCTCACCGGTCTGGGTGCGCTCGGCGGTCTGGGCCGTGTTCAGTGGACGCAGCACGGGCGACGACGCCGCGACCAGCAGCGGCGCGGCGATCACCACCACCCAGCCCAGGGGTGGGGAGGTGCTGAACATCAATCCGCAGACCACGATGAAGGCTGCGAAGGCCCCGACCGCTCGGGAGAGCACTTCGAGGGTCTGGCCGAAGGTGTTCGAGTCCGAGGAGGAGATGCTGAGCACCTCACCGGTGGGCAGCCGCCGGCTCAGCACGTGGCCCAGCTGGACGGCCTTGCGGGTGACCAGCTTCATGGTGCCGTACATCGCGATCAGCCAGGCGCGGACCACCAGGGTGTGCTGGAGGATCCCGGCAGTCGCGCCGATCAGGATGACCAGCGTCAGGAGACCCGTCCAGGCCAGGCTGGCCCCAAGATCGCCGCGCAGGATCCCGTCATCGATGGCCCTCCCCAGCAGGAGCGGGCTGGTCGCGCCCGGCATGAACCACAGCAGGCTTGCGACCGACATGGCCACGACCACGTCCCATTGCACCCGGAGCAGCCAGAACAGGAACCTGCTCGGGCTACGGGTGTCGGGGCGTGACGTCTCTGCCGGGGTGTAGGCGTCGACGTGTGGCGGGAAGTCATGCATAGCCGACAAACATTACGCTCATCGAGGCGTTCTGTCAGGGCGCAAGATTTCGGACTGGGGCGGTTGGCCACGCCTAGACTCAGGCCCCAAGCCCAGTGAGGGAGCCGGCACATGCTGATCGACTTCGCCCCGTCCGCACAGTCGAGCGTCGGGATCGAGTGGGAACTGGCCCTCGTCGACCTCGAGAGCGGCGAACTGGTGCCCGCCGCGGAGCCGGTGCTGGACCTCTGCGGTGGCGGTGAGGATCGACCGATCCGTAGGGAATACCTGCAGAACATGATCGAACTGGTCTCCGGTGTGCACACCCGCGTCGCCGACGCCGTGGCCGACATCGCCGGGAACTTCGCCCTCGTGAAGGACGCAGCGGCCAGCATGGGCGTCGGCCTGATCGGGTCCGGCACCCACCCGTTCAGCCGCGCGGCGGCCCAGCGACGTTTCGAGGGGCCGCGCTACGACGTGGTGGCCGATCGCAACCAGTACTGGGGTCACCAGATGGCGATCTGCGGCACCCACGTCCATGTCGGTGTCGACCACCGCAACAAGGCGCTGCCGATCACCAACGGCCTCGCGCGCTTTTACCCCTACCTGCTGGCGCTCAGCTGTGCGTCCCCGTTCTGGGAGGGCGAGGATTCCGGTTACGCGTCGCAGCGCACCATGCTGTTCCAGCAGCTGTCGACCAACGGGCTGCCCTACCGGATGCGGAAGTGGTCGGAGTTCGAGGAGTACGCCGAGGAGCTCTTCGACTCGGGCATGATCAGCACCCCGTCCGAGATCCGCTGGGACGTGCGTCCGTCCCCGAAGTTCGGCACGGTGGAGAACCGCACGGCCGATTCGTTGCCGACCTTCGCAGAGCTCGGCTGCATCGCAGCGCTCACCCAGTGCTTCGCCGAGTACGTCTCACGCAGCTACACCCACGACCAGACATATGAGTCACTGTCGCCGTGGCTGGTGCGGGAGAACAAGTGGCGAGCCGCCCGCTACGGCATGGACGCCTCGGTGATCACGCCCAATCCTGCCCGGCGGCAGGTGCCGCTGCGGGAAGGTCTTGCGCAGTGGCTGGAGCGGCTGGCGCCGATCTCCCGCGACCTGGGCTGCGAGGCAGAATTGGCCTTTGCTGCGACCCTCGCGGAGAAGGGCGCCAGCTACCAGCGCCAGCGTGTCGCCGGCGGGCCCGAGCAGGCGCTGAGACTCCTGCTCGCCGAGACCGGCAAGGAATCACCGTTCGCACCGTAATGTGTGCGCCGTGAAGCCCTTCCTGCTGCTGGCCACCCGTGACCACGACGAGGCCGCCCTGGCCGAGTACCGCTCCGTGCTGCGGCACTCGGGGCTCGCCGACGACAACCTCGAGCATGTGCGGGTGGAATCGCGTCCGCTGCCGCCGATCGACCTGGCCGACTACTCGGGAGTGATCCTTGGCGGTAGCTCGTTCAACATCTCCGACTCGCAGAAGACC
>JBBRIY010000228.1:0-4874 GCA_038220215.1 Propionibacteriales bacterium | reverse complement strand
CGGCGGGTGTTCATGTACAGGCCGGTGGCGAGGCCGGGACGGGGGATGAGGTCCTGGAACAGCGGCAGGCCCACCCCTGCGACGGCTGCGAAGAACCAGGCGTTCAGCAGCTGCAGTGCCAGCAGCGACCAGGGGTCGGAGACGAACGCCAGCCCGAGGTAGTAGGCGATCCCGGCGAGGCAGCCGGTGGCGATCAGCAGCAGGTGGGAGTACCGGCCGGTCAGCTTGCCCATCGCCAGCAGCGCCGGCACCTCGAGGCCGGCGGCAACCCCCAGCGCGACACCGGCCCAGACGATGTCGAGGCCCATCGTCTGGGTCACGTAGATGGTCATGATCGAAACGGCGACGGCGTTGGTCGCCTGCAACCCGACGAAGGCGACCATCACCAGGCCCGCTGTCAGCCGTGACGCGGGTGGACCGTCGGAGACCGTCGGTGCCGGTACCTGGTCGGCCGCCACCCGGCGGCGGTGCTGCGCCATCATGACGCCCGTTGTCGCGACGTTCAGCACGGCCACGGCCACGATCGCGGCGAGGATGGCGCGGTTCCCGAAGGTGCCGATGATGAGGGTCGCCAGCGGCGGGCCGGCCACCCAGGCGACCGAGAAGATCGCGCGGGTGTTCACCACGTCTGCCGTGGAGCCACCCGAATGCCTCAGGTGGGCGTACAGCAACGAACTGCCCACGCCAGCCGGCCCGCCCAGCACGACGAGCGCCACCACGGCCAGCGGCAACGTGGTCACCAGCCCCAGGGCGAGCGCCAGCGCCCCGGTCAGTGCACCGCACGCCGCCATGGTGCCGAGGTAGGTGCCTTTCCGGTCGGCGTTGGCCGGCAGCAGTAGCGAGAACACGAACCCGCTGGCGTTGTAGATGCTCAGCACCCAGCCCACGTCCGACGTCGTCGCGCCGAACAGTGAAACGAGGATCAGCGCAAGGGCAGGGCTGAGGAAGGCCGCCTGCAGCCCCCACAGCAGTGCTGCTGTCGGCACGAGCAGGCGGTTCACTGTGCCAGTCAATCACGGCGCCGACCCCCCGAAACCGCCCGACTTCCCCTGTCCGTCGGCCCTCGCAGAGACTCCTCGACTTTGTCCGGCTGACGCCGGAGGGCGTCTTCGTCGTCTGTTTCTCGGCCCGCTGGCGCGGACCTCGTCGAGACTCCTCGACTTTGTCCGGCTGGCGCCGGACAGCGTCTTCGTCGTCTAGGGTCACAGTCGTGGACGCACCCTGGGTAAGGCACTACCAGCCGGGGGTCCCGGCACAGATCGAACTCCCCACCGAGTCGCTGGTCTCCCTCTACGAGCGATCGGTCGCAGAAGCTCCCGATTGCGTGGCCACCGAGTTCTTCGGCCGCACCACGACCTATGGGGAGCTCGGCGACCAGATCAGCAGGGCGGCCGAAGGCTTGCGTCGCCTCGGTGTGCAGGCCGGCGACCGGGTGGCGATCATCCTGCCCAACTCACCGCAGCACGTGGTGGCCTTCTACGCCGTCCTGCGCCTCGGCGCGGTTGTCGTCGAACACAACCCGCTCTACACCGAACGCGAGTTGCGCCACCTGTTCGAGGACCACTCCGCGCGGGTCGCGATCTGCTGGGACGCGGCGGCGTCCAAGCTGCGGGCGATGCCGGGTGACGTCGCCCCGCAACACGTCGTCTCGGTCAACCTGTTGAAGGCGTTCCCGAGGCTCAAGCGCCTGGCGCTGCAACTGCCGATCGCCACGCTCCGCACCACCCGTGACCGGCTCACCCAGCCCGCGCCGGGGACGATGCCATGGGAGACACTGCTCGCCGCCGAGCCGCTGGTCGCGTCCCACCCGAAGCCGGGCGTGCACGACCTGGCCGTCATCCAGTACACCTCCGGCACCACCGGGGACCCCAAGGGTGCGATGCTCACCCACTTCAACCTGTTCAGCAATGCCCGCCAGGGCGAGGCCTGGATGCATGGGGCGCAGTACCGCAAGGAGGTGTTCTACGCGATCCTGCCGATGTTCCACGCCTTCGGCATGACGCTGTTCCTCACCTACGGCGTCCTCAAGCAGGCGCGGCTGGTGCTGTTCCCGTCCTTCGACGTCGATCTGGTGATGGCTGCGGCGAAGAAGTCACCGCCCACGGTCTACTGCGCGGTGCCCCCGATCTACGAACGCACAGCAACCGAGGCCAAGGAGCGCGGCATCAGCCTGCGGTCGGCGAAGTACTGCATCTCCGGCGCAATGAACCTTCCCGATTCGACCGTCAAGCTGTGGGAGAGCGTCTCCGGCGGGCTACTGGTGGAGGGGTACGGCATGACCGAGGCCTCCCCGGTCTGCCTGGGTAATCCGTTCGCCGCCAGCCGGAAGACCGGGACCATCGGCGTCCCGTTCCCCAGCACCCTCATGAAGGTCGTGGATGCGGACGACCCGACCCGCGAGGTCGCGCAGGGCGAGCGCGGCGAGCTGCTGATCAAGGGCCCGCAGGTGTTCAGCGGCTACTGGAACAACGCCGACGAGACGTCGAAGACGCTGCTGCCGGACGGCTGGCTGCGCACCGGCGACGTCGTGACGGTGGACGCGGAAGGCTTCACCACCATCGTCGACCGGGTGAAGGAGTTGATCATCACCGGCGGCTTCAACGTTGCCCCGTCCGAGGTGGAGAGCGTGCTGCGCAGCCATCCCGACATCACCGAGGCAGCGGCGATCGGCGTGCCGGCGCCCAGCGGCGGCGAACGGGTGGCAGCGGTGGTGGTGCTGCGTCCTGGCTCGACTCTTGACGAAGCCGCCCTGCGTGACTTCTGCCGGGAGCGCCTGGCCGGCTACAAGGTGCCGCGCCAGATCGTCGCCGTTGACGACTTGCCCCGCTCGATGCTGGGCAAGGTCCTGCGCAAGCAGGTTCGCGAGGAGTACCAGGCAACTCACTAAAGGTCGCGCGACCCCAACCTGGACCCAACCTGGG
The DNA here is from genome assembly GCA_038220215.1 of Propionibacteriales bacterium. GTDB lineage: Bacteria > Actinomycetota > Actinomycetes > Propionibacteriales > Propionibacteriaceae > Propionicimonas. The sequence continues at coordinate 1,953 of JBBRIY010000228.1, read as the reverse complement.
GACGGTTCCTGGTTCCGTTCATCGCTCGTTCTGGCGCGAATCTGGGGACGGTTCCTGGTTCCGTTCATTGAGCGGGCTACCGCCGAGAATTGAGTCTGAATTGAGTCTGTGGCCTTCAATGTGAACCGAACCAGGAACCGTCCCCGGGTTCGAGCCAGTGGGCCATGTGAACCGGACCAGGAACCGTCCCCGGGTTTGGGTCAGCGGGCTTCTTCGAGGGGCTCGAGGACGAGCTCGTCCTCATCGCTGCTGCTGACCCACGGCAGGACGCCCCAGCCGTCACGCCGGACGAGGTAGGCGACCGCGACGACGACGGTGAGCGCGCAGGCGATCGCGCCGATGGCCAGCGTCCAGCGCGGGCCCCAGGCGTCGCCCACCCAGCCGAGAACGGGCGCCCCCAGGGGCGTCCCGCCGAGGAAGATCGCCTGGTACAGGGCCATCACGCGGCCGCGCATCACCGGCTCCGTCGACAGCTGGACTGAGGCGTTGGCCGTCGTCATCACGGTCAGTGAGGTCAGGCCCACCGGGATGAGGAACACGGCGTACCACCAGTAGTTCGGAGCGAGTGCAAGGACGGCGACCGCCAGCGAGAAGCCGGCCATCGCGCCGATGATCAGCCGCAGTCGTAGCTGCGTCCGGCGCGCAGCGAGCAGCCCTGCCGAGAGCGAACCGACCGCGAGGATCGAGCCGAGCAGGCCGTACTGCTCCGCGCCCACGTGGAAGACGGCCGTGGCCATGAGCGCATTGGTGAGCTGGAAGTTCAGCCCGAAGGTACCCAGCATGAACACGATGAACATCAACAACATGATGTCGGGACGCGACCGCACGTAGCGGAACCCGGCGCGGATCGAGCCCTTGGCCCGGGTCCGCGGAGCCGGGGTGAGCGCCGAGGCGTCCATCATCGCCAGCGCGACCAGGACGGCGATGAAGCTGAACCCGTTGATCAGCAGGGCGGGGCCCACCCCCCACCAGGCGATGGTGAGTCCTGCGACGGCAGGCCCCACCAGCCGTGCAGCGTGGAACGACGTGGTGTTCAGACCGACGGCGTTGGGGATCAGCCGCTCCGGCACCATCTCGGGGGCGAACGATTGCCGGGCCGGCCCGTCAAAGGCGGAAGCCACACCCAGCAGGGTCGCCAGCAGGTAGACGTGCCACAGCTGGATCCACCCGCCGAGCACCAGCCCGGCCAGGGTCAGCCCGACCAGCACCTGCGCCACCTGCGTGTACATCAGCAGCGTCCGCTTCGGGATGCGGTCGGCAAGCGAGCCGGCGTAGGGCGCCAGCAGGGCGATCGGCAGGAACTGCAGCCCGGTGACGATGCCCAGTGCCGTCGACGAGTTGGCGGTGAGCACGGTCAGAACCAACCAGTCCTGGGCGACGCGGGCCATCCAGGTGCCGGTGTTGGAGATCAGGCCGCCGGTCCAGAACAGCCGGTAATTGCGGATGCTCATGGACGAGAACATGGCAACGCTCTGGGTGGTTGTCGCCGTCATCGGCTCACCACCCGGTTGAGCAGCACGGCGGCTTCCCTCAGCAGGTCCTGTTCCGTCTTGGTCAGCCCTTCCAGCTGGCGCAGCATCCAGTCGTCGCGGGCCTGCCCGATCCGGCTCATGATGGCCTGGCCGGACTCGGTGAGGAGGAGCAGCTTCGAGCGCCCGTCGCTGGGGTTGTCGTCGCGGGTCACCAGACCCTTCTCGACGAGGCAGTTGACGGTTCTCGTCATGCTCGGCGGTGCCACGCGTTCGAGATCGGCGAGCTCACCGGGCGTGCACGGCCCCTTGTTCAGGTGTGCCAGCGCACTCACCAGGTGCGGGGAGAGCTCGTCGGTCGACTCGAAGCGGACGCGTCGGCTCACCCGCTGGCAGGCGATGCGGAGGTCATTGGCCAATCCGGGAAGGGTCACGATAGTTAGCTTAGCTCATTAGTTGAGCTAACTAGTTCAGCTAACTACTT
>JBBRIY010000227.1:0-4881 GCA_038220215.1 Propionibacteriales bacterium | reverse complement strand
CCCCCCGGCGTCTGTGGCGCTAACTTACCGCGGGGGCGGTTACTGGGGGTAAATCCCCCGCGAGACCCGTCCCCGCGGTTCAGAGCTACCCCAGATCAGAGGGGGATGTTGCCGTGCGCGCCGCGGACGCCGAAGTCGGCCTCCCGGATCGCTGCGGCGAGGCGCGAGCGGGTCTGCTCGGGCGCGATGATCTCGTCGACGACGCCAATCTCGACAGCCTTGTCCACGCCGCCGGCGATCTTCTCGTGCTCGGCGGCGAGGTCGGCCTCCACCTGGGCCAGCATGTCGCGGGGTACCTCGTTGAGCTTGCGGCGGTGCAGGATGCGGATGGCTGCCACCGGACCCATCACCGCGATCTCCGCGGCCGGCCAGGCGAACACCTTGGTGGCGCCGAGCGAGCGGGAGTTCATCGCGATGTAGGCGCCGCCGTAGGCCTTGCGGGTCACGAGCGTCACCCGCGGCACGGACGCCTCGGCGAACGCGTGCAACAGCTTGGCGCCGCGGCGTACTACACCGTCCCACTCCTGGCCGACGCCGGGGAGGTAGCCGGGCACGTCCACCAGCACGACCAGCGGGACGCCGAACGCGTCGCAGATCCGGACGAAGCGGGCAGCCTTCTCCGCGCTGAGCGAATCCAGGCAGCCACCCAGGCGCAGCGGGTTGTTGGCCACCACGCCGACGGTCCGGCCACCGAGGCGGCCGAAGGCGATCGTCACGTTGGGCGCCCAGCGGGCGTGGAGTTCGAACACCGAACCCTCATCGAGCAGCCCACCGATCAGCGGGTGCACGTCGTAGGCGCGCTTGGCCGATTCCGGCAGCAACGCGGCCAGGTCGACGTCCGGCACCACCGAATTCACGCCACCCTGCGCGGCCAGCAGGGTGGTTACCGCACGGGCACGGGCGAGCGCGTCTGCCTCGTCGTCCGCCACGACGTGCACGACGCCGGACTTGCGTTCGTGCGTGTCGGGCCCGCCCAGACGCAGCATGTCGACGTCCTCACCGGTCACCGAACGCACCACGTCCGGGCCGGTGACGAAGATGCGGCCGTCGGGGGCGAGGATCACGACGTCGGTGAGCGCCGGCCCGTAGGCCGCACCGCCGGCGGCCGCGCCGAGCACGACGGAGATCTGCGGGATCTTGCCGGACGCCTGCGTCATCGCGTGGAAGATGCGTCCCACGGCATGCAGGCTCAGGACGCCTTCGGCGAGCCGCGCGCCACCGGAGTGCCAGATGCCGATGATCGGTACCCGGTCGACCATCGCCCGGCGGTAGGCCTGAACGACGACTTCGCAGCCGTCGAGGCCCATGGCGCCGCCCATCACGGTGGCGTCGGAGCAGAACGCGACCGCAGGAGACCCGTTCACGGTGCCGGTGGCAGCGAGCATGCCCGAGTCGTCGTCAGGGCTGATCAGCTTCAGCGAGCCCTCGTCGAACAGGGCTGCCAGACGGAAGTTGGGGTTGCGCGGATCTTCCGAGCGGGGGAGTCGAGCGGGCTTGGCCGGGGCGGTTGCCTGGGTCATCGTGCGCCTCCTGCTGGTTGGGTCAGAATGTCGCGTTGGCGTTGGTGACCGCGATCGCCACGTTGTGGCCGCCGAAGCCGAAGGAGTTGTTGATGGCTGCCAGGTCGCCGCCCGGCAGTGCCCGTGCGACGTTGGCTGCGATGTCGATGCCCAGGTCGGGCTCGGGGTCCTCGAGGTTGATCGTCGGCGGCACCATGCGGTCGCGCAGCGCGAGCAGCGTCGCGATGGTCTCCAGTGCGCCGGCGCCGCCCAGCAGGTGGCCGGTCATCGACTTGGTGGACGTGACAACGACGTGGTCGGTGTCGTCGCCGAGCGCGGTCCGGATGGACCCAGCCTCAGTCATGTCGCCCTGCGGGGTGGACGTCCCGTGCGCGTTCACGTGGATGATGTCTGACGGGGTCAGCTTCGCGTCGGCCAAGGCCTTGATCATGGCGCCGGACTGGCCTTCACCGGTGGGATCGGGCTGGACGATGTCGTGGCTGTCGGCCGTGATGCCGGAGCCTGCGATGGTGCCGTAGATCTTGGCGCCACGGGCCCGGGCGTGCTCGATGGTCTCGAGGATCATGATTGCCGAGCCCTCACCCATGACGAAGCCGTCGCGGCCCCGGTCCCACGGACGCGAGGCGCCTTCGGGATCGTCATTGCGGCGGCTCAGCGCCTGCATCTGGCCGAAGGCCGCGATCGGCAGCGGGTGAATCGTCGCTTCGGTGCCGCCCACGACAGCGATGTCGGCGCGTCCCAGGCGCAGCTGGTCGAGGGCCAGCGAGATCGCCTCGTTGGAGGACGCGCAGGCAGAAACGGGGGTGTGCACGCCCGCCTTCGCATGCACGGCGAGGCCGACGTTGGCAGCCGGCGCGTTGGCCATCAGCATCGGGATGGTGAACGGGCTGACGCGGCGGTAGCCCTTGTCGCGCTGGTTGTCCCAGTTGTTCAGCAGGGAGTGCAGGCCGCCGATGCCGCTGGCAAGCGAGACGCTCAACCGTTGGGGGTCCACCTGATCCTCGGCCTCCCAGATGAAGCCGGCGTCCTCCCAGGCTTCGCGGGCAGCGATCAGGGCGAGCTGCGTCGACCGGTCGAGGCGGCGCGCCTTGACCCGTTCGATGATCTGCGAAGGGTCGACCTTCACGTACGCGGCGATCTTCACCGGCAGCTCTTCGGCCCAGTCCTCGGTGATCTTGCGGACGCCGGACCTGCCGGCCAGCAGTCCAGCCCAGGTGGAGGCCAGGTCGCCGCCGAGTGGGGTGGTGGCGCCCAGGCCGGTGATCACGATCTCAGTCATGTCTCTCCGAGGTTGATGAGGTTCTTGGCTTTGCCGGTTGAGCCCGACGACGACATCGAGCAGGCTCAACCGGCGGTGTTGAGCGAGGTTCAGCTGTGCGCTTCGATGTAAGCCACGGCATCGCCGACGGTCTTGAGGTTCTTGGACTCCTCATCGGGGATCGCGACGCCGAACTTCTCCTCGCAGCCGACCAGGATCTCGACCATGGCGAGGCTGTCGACATCGAGGTCGTCGACGAAGGACTTGTCGAGCTGGACGTCCTCGACCGGCACGCCGGCCACGTCGTTGACGAGCTCGGCCAGCTGGGCGCGGATCTCTTCTGTGGTTGCCATGCGGTTTCTCCTTAACTAGGGGGCTTGCATTTCCGGACGTCGTCCGGGGGAATCAGGGAAGGGTGATGACCTGGCCGGCGTAGACCAGGCCTGCGCCGAAGCCGATGATCAGCGCGGTCTGGCCGCTCTTGGCCTCACCGCTGGCGAGCAGGGCGTCCATGGCCATCGGGATGGTGGCGGCCGAGTTGTTGCCGAGCGTCCGGATGGTCCGGGCCACGACCACGTTCTCCGGCAGCTTCAGGTAGCGCAGCAGGGTGTCGGTGATGCGGTCGTTGGCCTGGTGCGGAATGAAGACGTCGAGTTCCTCGGCGGTGATCCCGGCCACGTCGAGACACTCCTTGGCAGCCCGGGCGATGAAGCTGGTGGCCCACTTGAAGACCGCGCGGCCGTCCATGCCGAGCTTCGGCCAGGTGCCCTCCTCCACAGCCTCCTGCCAGCTGCGGGTCTGCCAGATGGCGCGGGCCTGGCTGCCGTCGGAGCCCCACACGACCGGCCCGATGCCGTTGGTCTCGCTCGGCCCGACGATGACGGCTCCGGCGCCGTCACCGAACAGGAACGCGGTGCCCCGGTCGGTCAGGTCGGTGATCTCGCTGATGGTCTCGCCCGCGATCAGCAGGACGTGCCGAGCCTGGCCGCTGCGCACCATCGACTCGGCCTGCGCGAGGCCGTAGCTGAAGCCGGCACAGGCTGCCGAGATGTCGTAGGCGGCGGCGTCCGGGATGCCCAGCGCCGTGGCCAGCTGCGGCGCCAGCGCCGGGGTCTGGTGGTAGTGCGAGATCGTGGAGAGGATCAGCGCGTCGATCTGGTCGACGGCGATCCCCGACCGCTCGATCGCGCTGCGGGCCGCGTCCAGCGACAGGGTCGTGATGCTCTCGTCCTCTGCGATCCAGCGACGCTCCTTGATGCCGGTGCGCTGGGTGATCCACTCGTCGGAGGAGTCGATGTACTGCAGCAGGAACTCGTTCGGGATCACGCGGGACGGGGTTGCCGACCCCACGGAGAGGATGCGGGCGAACTGCGGGCCTGTGCTGGCCTTGAGGGTGGTCATGCGTCGGCTCCTGATGAGTCCTGGGCGGGATAGAGGCGGAGGAGGGGCTGGCCGGGGGCGACCGGGTCGCCGTCCTCGACGAGCCATTCTGTGACAGTGCCGCCGCCGGTGCTGGGGACGGTGGTGCTGTCCCGCAGGGTCGAGACGGTGCCAATGGGAGCGCCGGCCGCCAGCACCGACGCGACGTCGACGCCTTCTGCCTTGCGGAACTGTCCCTTGCTGGGGGAGACCACGAGCATCCACGACGGCGTGTTGTTCATCGGCGAGGCCCAGGCGGAGTCGCCGTGCTTGCGGACGAAGTCGTGCGCTGCGGGGAGCTGGTCGGGGGTGTTCAGGGCGAACAGTTCGATGCCCTTGAGGTTGCGCTTGGCGATACCGGTGAGGGTGCCGGCCGGTGGCAGTTCGAGCAGGCCCGTGACGCCGAGGTCGGCCATCGTCTGCAGGCATAGGTCCCAGCGGACGGGGTTCGCGACCTGCTTCACGAGCCGGGCGAGGTACTCGCGTCCGCTCTGTACGACCTGGCCGTCGGCGTTCGACAGCAACCGGGTGCGCGGGTCGTGGGTGGAGATCGCCCTGGCCAGCTCGGCGAGGTGCGCGACGGCCGGCTCCATGTGGACGGTGTGGAACGCGCCGGCGACGCTGAGCTGGATGAGCCGCGTCCGAGCCGGCGGGTTCTCGGCGAGGGCAGCCAGCTGCTCAACA
>JBBRIY010000226.1:0-4897 GCA_038220215.1 Propionibacteriales bacterium | reverse complement strand
GCAGCAGTGGTGATCTCGCGCAGCGAGAAGTAGGCGGCGAAGAGCGCGGCGAAGAACATCAGCTCGCTGGCGAGCCAGACGATCACTCCGACGGAGAGGTTGTCCGGACGGGTCCTGCTGCCCTGCAGCCGACTTGAGGCGATCGTGTGCAGCGCGCCGGGACCGGCCCCGGCGGGTGCACTCAGCGGCGTGGTGTGGGCCATTGCGCCATTATGTCCAACGCGACCCAATGGTCACCACCGGGCGTCGATAATTGCGTCATGGGATTCGCCGGGTGGCTCACGCCGTTGCACGCCGACCCGGGAAACCAGCCGCCGCCGTTGACGTGGCTGAGGTTGTTGACGGAGTGGAAGTTCGATCCGCTCTTCGCGATTCCCGCAGCGTTCGGCCTCGGCCTCTACCTGTGGGGCGTCTGGCGGCTGCGTGCCCGCGGTGACGCGTGGCCGGCTGTCCGCACCTGGTCGTGGTGCGTGGGCGGGATCGGGACGGCGACGATCGCAGGCATGAGCGCCCTCGGTGCCTACGACACGGTGCTGTTCAGCGTTCACATGGTGCAACACATGATGCTGACCATGATCACGCCGGTGTTCCTCGCCATCGGGGCACCGGTGACCCTCCTGCTGCGCAACCTCGGGGCCCCCGGACGGCGACTGGTGATGCGCGTCCTGCACTCCTGGCCCCTGCGCGTGCTGTTCTTCCCACCCCTGGCCACGGCCCTGCTGATCACCACGCCGTTCGCGCTGTACCTCACGAGTGCCTACCGGTTCACCCTCGACGTCGACTGGGCGCACGACCTGCTGCACGTCTACATGGTCACCGTCGGGTGCCTGTTCTTCTTCCCGCTCCTTGGCAATGACCCGATGCCCCATCGGTTGCCCTACCCGATGCGCCTGCTGCTGCTGTTCCTCACCATGCCCGCCCAGGCGTTCCTCGGCACCACGATCATGGGGTCCACACGGCTGATCGCGGAGGACTGGTACCTGGCCTTCGGTCGTGCCTGGCCGCCGAGCCCCATCGACGACCAGTACTACGCCGGGGCGATCATGTGGGCGACCGGCGACCTGACCATGGGCGTGATCATGGCTGTGTTCCTCGCCCAGTGGTACACCGACAGCAAGCGGGAGGCCGCCCGCGTGGATCGAAAGCTCGACCGCGAGGAACGGATCGCTGCACAGCGGGCTGCAGCCGGCCCGACCGAGGGAAACCGTTACGATGACGCAGGTGGCGTCCGCCCAGTCGCGGTGCCGGATGAGGATGATCGATGAGCGAACAGACGACTGCCCGGGTGCTGCTGTACTCCGACGATCGGACCACCCGGGAGCAGGTGCGCCTGACCCTCGGGAAGAGGCTGGCGGCCGACCTGCCCGAACTCGACGTGTTCGAGGTGGCGACCCAGCCGGTGGTGCTGCAGACGATGGACGCCGGTGGCATCGACCTGGTGATCCTTGACGGCGAGGCCGTGCCTTCCGGCGGCATGGGGCTGTGCCACCAGCTGAAGAACGAGATCGAGAACTGCCCGCCGGTGCTCCTGCTGGTCGCCCGCGTCGCCGACGCGTGGCTGGCCACCTGGGCAGAGGCCGACGCCGTCGCCCCCTACCCGGTTGATCCGGTCCGGCTGCCGGCCCAGGCCGCCGAACTGCTCCGCGCCCGGCTGGCGGCGCAGGCGACCGCGTGAGCCCGTCCTGGCCGCAGGTGCTCACCGAACTGGTGGGCCGCCGGGACCTGTCTCCGGAGGCGGCAATCTGGGCGATGGATCAGATACTGGCCGGCGAAGCCACCAGCGCGCAGATCGCCGGCTTCGCGATCGCGCTGCGGGCCAAGGGCGAGACCGTCGGTGAGCTCACCGGGCTCTCGACGGCCATGCTGGCCCGGGCTACGGCGATCCAGTTGCCGCGCGAGGCCGTCGATGTCGTCGGCTCCGGCGGCGACCGCGCCAACACGGTGAACGTCTCAACGATGGCTGCCATCGTCACCGCGGCCACCGGCGTGCCTGTCGTCAAGCACGGTAACCGGGCCGCCTCCAGCGCCTGCGGCACCGCCGACTGCCTCGAGGCCCTCGGCGTGGCGCTCGACGTGCCACCGTCCGCCCAGTCGGGTGTGCTGGCCGAGACCGGCATCGTCTTCCTGTTCGCCCCGATGTATCACCAGTCGCTGCGCCACGCCTCGCCCGCTCGCGGTGAGCTCGGGGTCCCCACAACGTTCAACTTCCTCGGACCGCTGGCCAACCCGGCCCGCCCGGTCGCCCAGGCCGTCGGCGTCGCGGACGCCCGGATGGCACCGCTGGTCGCCGGCGTGATCGCCGACCGCGGGCATCGCGGTCTCGTGTTCCACGGGAGCGACGGTCTCGACGAACTCACCACGACCACCACCTCCGACGTGTGGCTGATCCGCGAGGGGGCTGTCCGGGCCACCGCTGTTGACCCGGCGGCTCTCGGGGTCGTGCCGGCGACGCGGGAGGACCTGGTGGGGGGCACCCCTGCCCACAACGCTGCTGTGGTGCACCAGGTGCTTGCCGGCCAGCCCGGCGCGGTGCGCGACATCGTTGCCCTCAACGCGGCGGCTGCCCAGCTGGCCTTCGCCGGACCCGACCTGTCCGCGCCGCTCGCAGACCAGCTCGCCGGCCCGCTGCAGCGCGCCTACGATGCCATCGACTCCGGCGCGGCAGCCTCGGTGCTCGACACCTGGGTGCGGGTCAGCCAGGCAGCCCGAGCCGGGCAGTAAGAAGCGCGACCAGCGGTCCGAGGAGGAGTGCCGGCCCATAGGCGAAGGGTTCGTCCACGCCTCTTCGCCACCGCAGGACCAGCGCCCAGACCGCGCCGATGAGCGTGCCGAAGAAGAACGCTGCGAAGGCGAACGGGCCGCCCCCCGTGCCGGCGACGATGCCGATCAGCCCGGCAAGGCGGACGTCGCCGAAGGCGAAGCCGTTGCTCACCCGCCAGATCAGCCAGAAGACCCCGGCACCAAGCGCGCCGGCAGCTAGCGCGGTCACCAGCACCCACCAGGAGCCGTGTAGCAAGGCGGAGACCACGGCCCCGACGGCTGCGAGTCCCACGGCGAGGTAGGTGAGCCGGAGCGGCAGGAAGGTCGTGCGGAGGTCGATCATGCCCAGCAGCGCGCCAAGGGTAACGAGCCCGGCCCAGGCCGGCCAGTCGGCGGGCGGCAGGCAGGCGAAAGCGATGGTCCCCGCGACGGCCGACGAGACGAACACCGCGACCCGGAAGCCGGGCGTCGCCACGTCCACGAAGGGGGGCAGCTCGCCCTCGTCCGGCGGAATCGGCAGCCAACGCAACAACGCCGGCGTCGCGAGAACGAGGAAGGCGGCGAGAACCACGGCGAGCAGAGGTGCGGCCAGTGCGGCCGGGATGGGCACGCGCCGAGCTTAGGCGAACACGCCCTGCTGCCGTGCCACCTGGAGCAACCGTCGCTCGTCGAGGGCAAGGATGCGGCAGGCGCACTCGCGAGGGATGCGGACCAGGCGATGCCCGTTGCGTCCGTAGAGGAGCCGGTGCACCAGTTGTGGTGGCAGCCGGCCGTGGCGGGCGAGGACCGGCCATGGCAGGCCGGTGACGTCGATCAGGCGGTCGAGCAGGGCACGGAACGGGTCGGCCTGCACCCAGTAGTAAGGATCGGGGTAGTCATGATCGTTGTAGTCATGATCGTTCACACCCGGGAAAGTCGAATCCGGGGGCCGATTGTGAGTCGGCGCCCCGGATTCTCAGGACTTCTTCAGCTTCGTGGTCAGCGCTGGGCGCGGACGAACCCCGCCTCGCGGGCAGCATCCTCGGTGTCGAACCACACCTCGGCGATCGTCCGCTCGTACGCCGCGCTTCCCGGCACGTGGTACTTCATCGAACGATCATTGCCCTTGATACTGAACCCCTCCGGCGGCTCGTCACCAACGTACGAGCCTGCGCCGTAGGGGCTATCGGCTAAAGGGGACGCATCGTCTCCCTCGGCCTGGTCGGCCAGCTTGTCGAGTTTCTCCTCGATATCGCCGGTCGTCTCCTTGGCAGCATCGGCCACATCGACAGCCGCGTCCGCGACGTTGTCCTTCACGTCATCGATGACCGTGGCAGCCGTCGCTGCGGCGTCCTCGACCTTCTCGGAGACATCCTTGGCCACGTCGGCCGCCTTCTCCTTGAGGTCATCGGCCACGTCACTGACCGGATCGGCGACGTAGGCGGTGCTGGGCACGTGCGACTCCCACCCGGTGGACGGGTCGGCGAGCAGCTTCCGGATCGCGACGGCGACAGCACCGAGTGCAGCGCCCGCGAGCAGGATCTTGCCGAATGTCTTCCAGCCCGAGTGCTTCGGCTTGGAAGCCTTGCGGAGCTCCTTGGAGAGCGCTGCGGTGGCCGCGGCGACCTTCAGTTCCCTTGCGAGGGGCTGGCGCGCCAGTTCGCCGAGCAGGTCGGCGAGCTTGGGCAGGAAGTCCTCCTGGACGGCCTCCCGTGCACGGTCGACGGTGGGCGGGATCATCTGCAGCACGTCGTCGACGGCCGGCTTCACCCGCTTCACGGTGGCATCCACCGCCGGCGAGACGCGATCGAGCGCGTCATCGATCACCGGGTGCACCTTGTCAAAGGTGTCGGAGGCCAGACGTGCGCTGAAGATGCGAGCGTCCTTCAGGACTGGACGCACTCGCGCGTAGGTGTGGTCAGCCAACTCGCCACCCTCGCGGAGCGCTTGCTCGACGTAGGGGGTCAGGTACTCGACAGCGGTATGGGTGCCGTCCTCGACCGCGCTGAGTAACTTCTTGCTCTTCACTTTGCCTCCCGGGAGCTCGGATGTCACCACCGTACCCGTAGCGGAGCTACGGCACACAGCATCTGTCAGGATGGGGGGTCCGGACAGAAAGGAAGGCCAGCATGGCTCACCAGGCAACACTGCACACCAA
>JBBRIY010000225.1:0-4918 GCA_038220215.1 Propionibacteriales bacterium | reverse complement strand
CAAGGTGCTCGAGCCGCAGTACGGCAAGGGCGACGCCAACATCAGCGCCGACATTGCGTCCTCGATCATCGAGGCCAACAAGGACCTGAAGGGCATCTTCCTGGCCAATGAGGGCACCGCCATCGGTGGCATCAAGGCCGCACAGCAGAAGGGCGTGGCAGGCAAGCTCGTCCTGATCGGCTTCGACTCCGGTACTGACCAGATCAACGCGATCACCGACGGCACCATGGCCGGCGCCATCACGCAGAACCCGGTTGGCATTGGCGAGCAGGTTGTCGCCGCTGCCGTGAAGACGATCAAGGGCGAGACCGTGCCCAAGGTCATCGACACCGGCTACTACTGGTACGACAAGACGACGATCAACGACCCGAAGATCCAGGCCGTCCTCTACAAGTGATTCTGTGACTGACTAGTCAGCCACACCCTATGTTGGGGGCGGCGCTCCGTGAGGGGTGCCGCCCCCGCTCAATTCCCAGGAAGCCTCATGCTGATCGCACACGACCTCGGCACCACGGGCAACAAGGCGTCCCTGCACGACAACTCCGGACGCCTGCTGGCCGCGGCAACCGTGGGCTACCCGACGCGGTACGCCGCCGACACCACCAGCGAGCAGGAGCCCCACGACTGGTGGCGGGCCGTCGTAGCCGCGACACGCGAGTTGCTGGCAACCACCGGCACCAGCGCCGCGCAGGTCGACGGAATCTGCGTCTCCGGCCAGATGATGGGCCTCGTCCTGCTCGACGCCGCGGGCGAGCCGGTGCGGCCCGCAATGATCTGGAGCGACCAGCGCGCCTCCGTCGAGGCAGCCACCCTTGCCGACGCCTTCGGCGAGGCCGCCGCGTACCGCATCACCGGCAACCGGATCGCCGCCCCCTACACGCTGCCCAAGCTGATGTGGGTGCGCGACCACGATCCCGAGGCCTTCTCGCGGGCCACGATGCTGTGCGTCGCCAAGGACTACGTGAACTTCCGGCTCACCGGGCGCCTGGCGACCGACCGCTCAGACGCGTCTCACACCGGCGCCTACGACCTGGCTACCGGCGCGTGGTCGCCCGAGCTGCTCGCCGCCGCCCGCGTGGACGCCGCACTGTGGCCGGAGATCCTCGACTCGACCGACATCCTTGGCACCGTGACCGCCAGGGCGGCCGCCGAGCTGGGCCTGCTGGCCGGCACCCGAGTCGTCACCGGCGGCGGCGACGGGCCGATGGCCGCGGTTGCCGCCGGCTGCGTGAGTGTCGACTCCCCCGGCTACGTCTGCCTGGGCACGTCTGCCTGGTACGCCTGCGCCACCACCGATCCCGTCCTCGACCCAGAGGAACGCTCCTTCAACCTGTGCCACGTCGTACCTGGCCTGTTCACGCCCACCGCCACCACCCAGACCGGCGCCGGCTCGGTCCAGTGGGCCGCCGAGGCGCTGGCCGAGGCGCCCGACGAGGTCGGGAAGCTGATCGCGGACGCCGCCGCCGCCCTGGCTTCCGACGAGGGCCTGTACTTCCTGCCGTACCTGATCGGTGAACGGTCGCCGTGGTGGGACCCGAACGCGTCCGGCACGTTCGTGGGACTTCGGATGCACCACCGCCGTCCCAACCTCACCAAGGCGGTCCTCGAGGGTGTCGGCTACAGCCTCGCGCTCTGCATGGAGCCGCTGCGCACCAGGGCGGACGCGGGCATCGACGTGATCGGCGGGGGCGCTGCCAGCGACACCTGGCTGGCGCTGCTGGCCGACATCTGGGGAGTGCCGGTACGGCGCCGCAGCGTCACGAACCAGGCCAACAGCCTGGGCGCGGCGGTGACCGGGCTGGTGGGACTCGGCGAGGCCGACTTCACGATCGCCCCCACGCTGTCCCGTGTGGAGGCAGAATTCGTTCCCGGCCCAGGCAGTGTGGGCCATGCCCGGCACCTCGCTCGGTTCGCGGACGCCTACCGCGCGCTGAGTGGCTGGTTCGCTGCAGGGAGTACGAACTCCTGATGGTCACCATCTACGACGTCGCAGCCCGGGCGGGCGTGTCCCCGGCAACGGTGTCGCGCGTCTTCAACGGCATCAAGGTTTCCCCCGACCGGGTGATCGCGGTACGCCTCGCCGCCGCCGAACTGGGCTTCGTGCCCAACCGCAACGCCCGTCGGCTGCGCACCAACACCTCGGAGATCATCACGATGATGATCCCCGACATCGAGAACCCGTTCTTCACCGTGATGACCCGCGCCGTGGAGGACATCGCGCGCGCCGACGGCTACTCCGTGATGCTGTGCAACACCGACGAGGACCCGGTGCGCGAGCAGGAGTACCTGCGGGTGGCTGTCAGCGACCCGGTCGCCGGCGTCATCCTCGCCCCCAGCAGCGGCAGCACCGATCTGAGCCTTGCCGTCGAGCGGGGCGTCCCGGTGGTCTGCGTCGACCGTCACGCCGCCGGACCCGCCGTCGACACCGTTGTTGCCGACAACCTGATGGGCGCCACCTCCAGCGCGCGGCTGGCCTGGGACGCCGGCTACCGCCGGGTCGCCTGCATCAGCGGTCCGGAGAACGTCGAGACAGCGGACGACCGCTACCGCGGCTGGATGTCGGCCTACCGCGAGGCCACCGGCGAGGAACCGCCCCAGGAGCTGGTCGTCCGCACCCGGTACACCGTCGCCGGCGGCGAGCAGGCCACCCGACAGCTGCTCGCACTGCCCGATCCACCGGATGCGATCTTCGCTGCCAACAACAAGCTCGCCTCCGGTGTGATCCGGGAACTGGCCGCTGCCGGACGCATGCCGCCAGACGTCGGCGTGGTGTCCTTCGGTGGGCTCCCCCTGGTGCTCCTGGTGCCGGCCGGCGTCCTGGTCACGCACCTGCCTGCGCGACAGTTGGGCCTGACCGCTGCAACGATGCTGCTGGACCGGATTCGTGGCCTCACGGGGCCGGCCCGCGAGGTCGTCCTTCCGGTCGTGATCAGCGATGAGGACGAGGGCCTTTCCCTCATCGACGGCCATTCGGAGTCCGTGCGCGGGCTGTAGCCAACGACAGCGTCCAAACCCACGCACCAGGTCGCAAAATCTGCGAACCTCGTGCGGAGGATGCGTCCAGCCTTGACGGTGAAATCGATTGCTGGGAGCATGGAGACGAGCTCGTCCCCGTGCGTTCAGCGTTGTTCGCTCCGGCTTCGGCGATGAGCAGCCGAACCGATCAAGGAGCCACCTGTGAGCGTTTATCTCACCCCAGTCAAAGCCATGAAGCCGGTCGCTGAACCGAAGACGGTGTACACCGTTGCGAGCGGCGACCTTCGCCTGGCCACCAACGTGAAGACCTGGGCCATGCAGCAGCAGGTCGAGGGCGAGTTCGCCGCAGCCATCAGCGAACTCGGCTGGAATGTAACGCGCGCGCATGGCGTCGACCCGGCCAAGGGCCACGGGTTCATCGACAACCAGCGCCGCGGCATGAATGTGTTCGCCGGCATCCCGGCCGACGCCCCGCTGGTGGTCATCGAGGCCGTCTGGCAGTACAGCCACCACGTCCTCGCCGGCCTGCGCGACCATCAGGGCCCGATCCTGCTGGCCGCCAACTTCGCCGGCGACTTCCCCGGTCTCGTCGGCATGGCCAACCTGCACGGCTCGATGACGAAAGCCAACATCGCCCACGCCACGATCTGGAGCAAGGACTTCACGGACGACTGGGCGAAGGCGAAGCTCGCCGAGTGGCTGAGCACCGGCGCCATCGTCCACGACACCTCGCACGTGCGTGACCTGCCCGCGCTGCCCGCGTCACCCGAGAAGGAACTGGGAGAAGCGCTCGCCGCGGACCTGAAGGCCAACAAGGCGATCCTCGCGGTCTTCGACGAGGGCTGCATGGGCATGTACAACGCGATCATCGACGACGAACTGCTCAACCCGGCCGGCATCTACAAGGAACGCCTGTCGCAGAGTGCGCTGGTCGCGGAGATGAACACGGTCAGCGACGCCGAGGCTGCCGCCGTCCGCACCTGGCTGGACGAGGCCGGCATGACCTTCCACGTCGACAACGACGGGGACTGGAAGGAGAACCTCACCGACGCCCAGCTCACCAGCCAATTCAAGATGTACATCGCGGCGCTGCGGATCGCGGACGACTTCGGCGCGGACGCCGTCGGCATCCAGTACCAGCAGGGCCTGAAGGACATGGTCCCCGCGTCCGACCTTGCAGAGGGCCTGCTCAACAATGTCGAGCGTCCGCCGGTCACGTCGCGCGACGGCAGCCGCGTCCTCTTCGACGGCCTGGCCATGCCTCACTTCAACGAGGTGGACGAGGGCGTGGCCGTCGATGCCGTCGTAACCAACCGCGTCTGGACTGCCATGGGCCTCGACCCGGCCACCACACTGCACGACGTGCGCTGGGGCGACGACTGGGAGGACGACTTCGTCTGGGTGCTGGAGATCTCCGGCTCCGTCCCGGCGTCCCACCTGGGTGGCTATGACAAGGCCCACTCCTACCGTCAGAGCTACTACTACTTCCCACTGGGCGGTGGCACCCTCGCCGGTGTCTCCAAGCCGGGCGAGATCGTGTGGTCGCGCGTCTTCATCATGGACGGCCGGCTGCACGTCGACCTCGGTCGTGGAACCTGCATCGAGATGCCGGAGGCCGAGGTGCAGCGTCGACTGAACTCCACCAACAAGGAGTGGCCGATCATGAACGCCATCCTGCACGGCGTGAGCCGCGACCAGCTGATGGCCCGCCACAAGGCCAACCACATGAACGTGGTCTACGCCCCCGACGCCGAGACAGCCGACAAGGCGCTCGTCGCGAAGGCAGCCATGTTCAACGCAATGGGCTACGACGTCCACCTCGCCGGAGCCGTCCTGACCGACCTGGCCTGACCGCCCGACCTCCTGACCCGAGAGACCCGTCCCCGTGATTCACGTGAATCACGGGGACGGTTCTCTCGGTTCACCCTGATCGCCCGGACCA
>JBBRIY010000224.1:0-4965 GCA_038220215.1 Propionibacteriales bacterium | reverse complement strand
GGCAGCACCAAGCATCTGGTGCAGAAGTCTCTCGGTGTCGTCCTGCGCGTCGTGCTGAGCCTGGTCTTCGGCCTCCCGCTGGTGTTCATGATCGTGTCCAGCTTCAAGCCGGACCTGCAGATCTTCGAGGACCTCGGCAGCGTGAATGCGTTCCTGCCGGTCGGCACGGTCAACCTCGACAACTACGTCGGGGTTGCCGAACGCGTCCCGCTCGTCACGTTCCTGCTGAACTCGGTGCTGATCACCGTCAGTACGGTGGCCTTCGGCCTGGTCGTGAACTCGATGGCTGCCTTCGCCCTCTCCCGCATGCACTTCCGCGGCCAGAAGGTCGTCCTCGGGGTCATCCTGGCCACCCTGATCGTGCCGTTCGAGACGATGGCGCTGCCGCTGCTGTGGTGGGTGAACACGATCCCCTACTTCGACGGCTCCCAGGGCTGGCTGGACACCTACGCCGTCCAGATCGTCCCCTTCGTGGCGAATGCGTTCTCGATCTACCTCTTCTACCAGTACTTCGACTCGATCCCGAAGGAACTCGACGAGGCTGCCAAGGTGGACGGTGCCGGCTGGTTCCGGATTTACCGGAGCATCATCATGCCGTTGGCCGGCCCCGCCGTCGCGACCGTGGCGATCCTCACCTTCCTGCCGGCGTGGAACTCCTACCTGTGGCCGCTGATGGTCGTGCAGAGTGAGGAGCTCCGACCGGCCATGGTGGGTATCGACTACTTCAAGCAGCTCAACGTCTCCTGGGGGCAACTCATGGCTTACGCCAGCGTCATCACCGTCCCGGTGCTGGTCATGTTCATCGGCTTCCAGCGGGCATTCATCAACTCGATCGCGTCCTCCGGAGTGAAGGGCTGATGTTCGCACTGTCGGAATCGTGGGTCTGGGACTTCTGGTTCGCCGACGACGGGGAGCGCTACCACCTGTTCTTCCTGCACGCCCCCAAGGCGCTCGAGGACCCGCGTGCGCGGCACTACCGGGCCTCTATCGGGCACGCGACCTCTACCGACCTCACTGCCTGGACGCGGGTGGAGGACGCGTTGGCGCACGGCGAGCAAGGAGACTTCGACGAGCTGGCCACCTGGACCGGGTCGATCACCCGGCACCCGGACGGCACCTGGTACCAGTTCTACACCGGCGCCCGGCTGGTCGACGGCCAGAACGTGCAGACCATCGGCTATGCCACCTCACCCGACCTGTACGACTGGACCAAGCAGGGCATGGTGGCAGAGGCCGATGAGCGCTGGTACGAGAGGCTGGCCGACAAGGGCTGGCACGACGAGGCGTTCCGCGACCCCTGGGTGCTGCGTGACCCGGACGGGAACGGGTGGCACCTGCTGGTGACCGCCCGCGGCCGGACCGGGCCGACCGATGACCGCGGCGTGGTCGGACACTGCTGGTCACCCGACCTGCGCACCTGGGAGGTGCGTCCGCCCTTGTCAGGGGTGGGACAGGGCTTCGGCCAGCTCGAGGTCATGGTCACTGTCGAGGTGGAGGGGCAGCTGTTCCTGCTCTTCAACTGCCTCGGCAGCGACCTGTCGGCTGCCACGCTGGCCACGGGCACCACCGGAGGCGTCTGGGCTGCCAGGGCCGAGACCGCCCTCGGGCCCTACGACATCGCCGGAGCACAACTGCTGGCCGACTCGAGCCTGTACGTCGGGCGCCTGATCCAGCTCCGAGACACCGGCGCCTGGCAGTTCCTCGCCTTCAACAATCTCCAGCCTGACGGCAGCTTCGGCGGCACGATCACCGACCCGCGCCCCGTCACCCTCGTCGACGGCCGCCTGGTACTCGGCGATTGACCGGGACGGTTCCTCCTCCCGTCCAAACGGATCCCTGGCCCGAACCTGGGGACGGTTCCTGGTTCGCACCACATCAGTGCGTGACGCGAACTTGGGGACGGTTCCTGGTTCGGTTCACGATCGGAATCTTCCCTTGCCACAGCTTCGTGAAGTGGTCGTGATGTCCACGATCGCCGGCGCGTGAACCGAACCAGGAACCGTCCCCGGGTTCGCGCCAACCTGCGATCTGAACCGAACCAGGAACCGTCCCCGGGTTCGGGTCAGTGGACTGGCTCGATCGCCGGCCAGCGTCCGCGCTGGTAGGAGTCGGGGTAGCGGGCCATCGCATCGGCGTCCAGCTCCGCGGCTGCCCGCAGCGGCCAGGAGGGCTCCCGCAGCGCGACCCGGGCCAGCGAGATCACGTCGGCGCTGCCCTCGTCGAGGATGGCCTGGGCCTGGGCCGGCTCAGTGATGAGGCCGACGGCGCTCACCGGCAGCCCTGCCGCGCGGACGGCGGAGGCCAGCTTCACCTGGTAGCCGGGCCCGGCGGGGATCTTGGCAACGACGTTCCCGCCACTCGAGACGTCGATCAGGTCGACGCCGTGTTCACCCAGCATCCGGGCGACCTCGGTGGCCTCCTCGACGCTGAAGCCACCCTCGGTCCACTCGGTGGCCGAGATGCGCACCAGCAGCGGCTTCTCCTGCGGCCAGACCGCGCGGACGGCGTCGGTCACCTCCAGGAGCAGCCGGCTGCGTCCGGCCAGGTCTCCGCCGTAGCCGTCACTCCGGTGGTTCGACAACGGGGAGAGGAACTCGAAGAGCAGGTAGCCGTGCGCGGCGTGCAACTCGATGGCGTCGAACCCGGCGGCATCCGCCCGGCCCGCGGCTGATGCGAACGCAGCCACGATGTGGCCGATGTCGGCAGCGGTGGCCTCCCGCGGCGTCGCGAGCCCGGGAAACGCGATCGCC
This sequence comes from Propionibacteriales bacterium, assembly GCA_038220215.1. GTDB lineage: Bacteria > Actinomycetota > Actinomycetes > Propionibacteriales > Propionibacteriaceae > Propionicimonas. Next base: position 2,215 of record JBBRIY010000224.1, on the reverse strand, counting down.
GACGGCCCGATGGTCTCCCAGCCGCCGGCCGTGATGGGCACAGAGCCGGACTCGTGCGGCTCGAAGCCGCGGTAGGTGGACGCCTTACGGCCGGCGTGGGCGAGCTGGATCGCCATCGCCGCACCCTGCGAGTGACCGAAATCGACGATGCGTCGCCACGCCACCTGCTGCTCGTCGTTCCACAGCCCGGGGCATTGCGGCGTGATGCGCCCCTCCGGCACCACGCCGGTGGCCTCGGCGATGATCATCCCGAACCCGCCGGCGGCCCGCGCGCCCAGATGGACGAGGTGCCAGTCGGTGGGCACGCCGTCGCGGGCCACGCACTGGTACTGGCACATCGGGGCAAGGAAGATGCGGTTCGGGATCGTCAGGCCGCGCAAAGTCAGCGGATCGAAAAGGGACACCATGGTTACAGGTTAGGGACGGGCTTGTTGCAGCGGGCGTGCCGTCCAGCGTTTCCGCCTAGCCTCGCCAGCAGAGGTGAGGCATGTCGGATGCGGCCAGTTGGACCGAACGCCACGCCGCAGCCGCGATGGCCTGGGACACCACCCCCAACCAGCTCGTGGTCGCGGCGTGCCGAAAGCTGCGGCCCGGGCGCGCCCTCGACCTGGGCGCCGGCGAAGGCGCGAATTCGATGTGGCTGGCCGGACGCGGTTGGCAGGTGACCGCCATCGACTCCGGCACCGTCGAGGTGGGACGCATCCAGAGCCATTCGGTCCTGCTGAACCACCCGGTGGACGCCATCGTCGGGGACGCGGTCAGCTACCGTCCCCGCCCGGCGAGCTTCGACCTCATCCTGCTCAGCTACCTGCAGCTGCCCGAGCCCCAGCTCCGGTTGGCGTTCCACAACCTCGTGCCCGGACTGGCTCCGGGCGGACGCGTGCTGATCGTCGCCCACGACGCCAGCAACCTCGACCAGGGCTGGGGCGGCCCCCGGGACCCGAACCTGCTGACCACCCCCCTGGTGGTCGCCGGGATCCTGACCAACCTCGGCCTCGACGTGCAGCGCGCAGAGGTGGTGCGCAGGGAGGTGCCGACGGAGGTCGGGTTCCATGTGGCCCTCGACCACCTGGTCGAGGCGGTCGCACCGACCGGCCCGACGACCGCGTGATGGCACGCGTCAGGCGGTGCCCATCGCCAGGGCCTGCCCGAAGGACGCCGGGTCGTCAAGGACCTGCAGGATGTGGGCTGCAACGTCGGCGCGGCTGATCCGGTTCTTCATCGACCGACCTTCCGTCGTGGCCTGGGCCACGTAGGTGCCGGTCGCCGGGTCATCGGTGAGGCCCCCGGGACGGAGGATCGTCCAGTCGAGCCCCGAGCCCTCGACAGCTGCTTCCTGCTCGGCGTGGTCTGCCAGGGCCTTTCCCAGCACGGTCCTCGCAAACATCCGGACGGGCGCAGCCATCAGGTTCATCGAGTCCCCCACACCGAGTGAGGAATGCACGATCAGCCGCCGCACACCCGCTTCCTGCATGGCGGCGATGACGCTGCGGGTCACCGTAGCGCGGTTGCGATCCGCACCCGCCGAGCCGCCGACGGTGACCACAACGGCGTCCGCCCCTTCGACGGCCGAGCGCACCACCGCGCTGTCGGTCGCATCACCCACGACGTCCTTGACCTGGCCCGAGGCCGTCGCCCCACCCCTGCGGGACAGGCAGGTCACCGTGTGACCCGCCTCCGCAGCCAGTCGGACGAACTGCGCACCGGTCCCTGAGTTGCCACCCACCACGGTTATGTTCACGCTGCCCATCCAACAACCCCGCACCAAGTGGTGTTGCTGCTACCCCACCGCGTCGTCCACTGCGCGCCGCGGCTGTGCAGGCGTGACCGTCGGGCGGGGGCCCGCCAACCACGCGGCGAGCGCTGTCGTGATCGGGATCGTCGCGACCAGGCTGATCGAGACCACGAGGGTGGCGACGATCTCCTGGGCGATCGTGTTGAAGGTGAGCAGCTCGGCGATGGTGAAGTCGAGCCGGGAGGCGAGGAGCAACATGGCCAGCGCGGTGCCGACGTAGGCGAAGGCGATCGTGTAGACGGTGGAGGCAATGTGGTCCCTGCCGATGCGCATGGCCTGGGCGAAGACCGTCCGGCGACGGGCGGTCGGGGCCGCCGTCCGAAGTTCCCACACCGCGGACGCCTGCGTGATCGTGACGTCATTCAGGACGCCGACGCCCGCCAGGACCATGCCGCACAGGAGGATGCCCCGCGCATCGAT
>JBBRIY010000223.1:0-4983 GCA_038220215.1 Propionibacteriales bacterium | reverse complement strand
GCGGAGGTCCACGTCCGGATCGCCTCGCCGCCGGTGCAGTGGCCGTGCTTCTACGGGATCGACTTCGCCACCCGCGCCGAACTGATCGCCCCCGGGCTGAGCGTTGAAGAGATCTGCCGCTCGATCGGTGCCGATTCCCTCGGCTACATCAGCCTCGAGGGCCTCACCGCGTCCACCGGGATCTCCGGCCGCAAGCTGTGCCGGGCCTGCTTCGACGGGGTGTACCCGGTGCCGATTCCGGCCGGCCGGGCACTGCAGATGGGATTGGAGCAGAAAAGTGGCTGCTGAGAGCGCCTACGCCGCCGCGGGGGTCGACATCGCAGCCGGCGACCGTGCTGTCGAACTGATGAAGGACGCCGTGGCGCGCAGCCACCGTCCCGAGGTTCTCGGCGGGCTCGGTGGCTTTGCCGGCTTCTTCGACGCCTCCGCGCTGGCCCGCTACCGGCACCCGGTGCTCGCCACCTCCACCGACGGCGTGGGCACCAAGGTCGCGATCGCCGGTGCGATGGGCGTCTATGACACCATCGGTTTCGACCTGATCGGCATGCTCGTGGACGACCTGGTCGTCACCGGGGCCGAACCGCTGTTCGTCACCGACTACATCGCCTGCGGCAAGGTCTACCCCGAGCGGATCGCTGCCATCGTCGGCGGTATAGCAGCGGCCTGCACGGCCGCGGGCGCGTCCCTGCTGGGCGGGGAGACCGCCGAGCACCCCGGGCTGCTGGGCACCGAGGAATTCGACATCGCCGGGGCAACCACCGGGGTGGTGGAGTACGACGAGATCCTCGGCGCGGACCGGGTCCGCGCCGGTGACGTCGTGCTGGCCCTTGCCTCGTCCGGGCTGCACTCCAACGGCTACTCGCTCGTCCGCCACGTGTTCACCGGCTGGAGCCTCGAGAAGGACGTTGCCGAGCTCGGCAGCACCCTCGGGGAGACCCTGCTGACACCCACCCGGGTGTACGCCAAGGACCTGCTGGCGATCATCCGCGGCTGCGAGGTGCACTCGATCAGCCACATCACCGGGGGCGGCCTTGCGAACAACCTTGTGCGCGTCCTGCCTGAGGGTATCGGGGTCGACATCGACCGCGGCAGCTGGCGCCCGCCGGCCATCTTCGAGCTCGTCCAGGCGGTCGGGAAGCTCTCCCAGCCCGACATCGAGGCCACGTTGAACATGGGCGTGGGGATGGCCCTTGTGCTTCCCGAGTCCTCCGTGGCGGAGGCTGCGCGGATCGCCGCGGAGGCCGGCATCGAATCGTGGGTGGCCGGTGTCGCGACCGCTGCGCCGGGGGCACCGGCGCGGGTGAACCTGCACGGCGAGCACCCCCGCTGAAGTCGTCTTTGCGGCAGTGCGCGGATTGGGTATCCTTGCCCCACGACGAAACTTGATCATTAGGCGGCTCGACCGCTGCGAAGGGGGCCACCCATGGGGCGCGGCCGTGCCAAGGCGAAGCAGACGAAGGTCGCTCGCGATCTGAAATACCGCCCGTACTCCACGGACTTCGGGTCCCTGGAGCGGGAATTGCGCGGTCAGCCGGGCGACGTCGGGTACGTGGCTGAGCCCGTTCCCGAGCCCGTGGCGGAACCGGAGGACGACCAGTACAGCGGTCTTGCCGACCGGTACTCCGGCGATGACGAGCCTGGCGAGACCGAGTACCGCCGTATCGGCTGACCGCCCCTCCCGCCGCCGTCACCTTTGGCAGTTCCGCGTTCACTGGCGTGCGGCCCTAGGTAGGGAGCGTACTGTTGCTCCGTTGGGGTCCAGTTGGACTTCGTCTGCGACGACCTTGGCAGGGAAGGCTAATCCGTGAACCCGATCAGGTGTGGTCGTTGCATCGCAGAAGACCATGCGCAGTGCGTCGGGAGGATCACGATGGGCACGCCCAAATCGACGTACACCTGGCATTGCGACTGCCTGTGCCACGCGGAACCCGGTCGCAAGGACAACGGTGGCCAGCGGAGGACGCGGCGCTAGGACGCGGCGCTAGGGTCGCTCGGCAACATCGGGGACACCCACAGCATCGAGCGCTTCGATCAGGCTCCGCGCGTCCCACGGGCCGATGTGGCGTTGTGAACCGATGAAGAAGGTAGGGGTTCCGCGCGCTCCGCTCTCCTCGGCGCTGGCAACATCCTCGCGGATGTGTGCTGCGTGGCGCTGCTCGTCGATGTCGCGCAGGAACTCCTCGACGTCGAGCCCGAGTTGGCCCGCATAGCCGGCGACATCCTGCAGTTCCAGCTCGTCGGCGTGCGCGAACAGCATCGTGTACATCTCCCAGAACTTCCCCTGCTCCGCTGCGGCCTCTGCGGCTGCTGCTGCCAACTCCGCGTGCGGGTGCACGTCGGGCAGGGTCAGGTGACGGTAGACGTAGCGGAGGCGGTCGCCGTAGTGCTCGCGCACCTCGCGGGCCACCCCGGTGGCCTTGGCGCAGAAGGGGCATTCGAAGTCGGCGTACTCCACGAGCGTCAGCGGTGCGTCGGCCGGTCCGACGATGTGATCGCGTGCCGGGTCGACCGGGCGGGACAGGACAGTCGGCAGTCCGGCAGAGGTCTCACCGTGCCAGCGGGCCGCGAGCTGGAAGGTGACCCAGCCGAGGGCCGTCGCGATGACCAGGCTCAGCAGGACGCCGATGGTGGCCTCCGCCCGCAGCTGGGCGGAGTCGAACGCCAGCCTGATGATCAGCAGCGAGACCGTGAACCCGATGCCGGACAGCGCTGCCCCGCCGAGGACCTGGCCCGGACCCACCCCTTGCGGGAGCCGACCGAGTCGCAGTCGGGCACCGACCAGCGCCCCGCCGCCGATGCCGACGAACTTGCCCACGACCAGGCCCACGACGACCGCCCACATGAGCGGGGAAGAAAGGGCGTCGAGGAAGGCGCCACCCCGCAGGTCGACGCCGGCATTGGCGAGCGCGAACAACGGGACCACCACGTACCCCGTCCAGGGGTGCAGCACCAGCTGCATGCGCTCGTTGATCGAGACCGCCCGCGCGACCGCGTCCCGTGCCGAGCGGCCGACCTCCGGCAGCGGGGACTGCCGGAACGCTCGGAACAGGATGGCTGCGTCCCTCACCACCTCGCGGCGCGGGGAGAAGGCCGGAATCAGCAGCCCGCAGACCATCCCGGCTATCGACGCGTGCACTCCGGAGGAGATTGTTGCCAGCCACACCAGCAGGGTTGCCAGCACATACGGCCACGTCCGCCAGATCCCCAGGCGGGCGAGCAGGATGAGGGCGACGATGCCGCCGAGGGCAACGGCGACCGCCACCAGATCGATCGAATGGGCGTAGAAGACCCCGATCACGCTCACCGCCACGATGTCGTCGACGACGGTGAGGGTGAGCAGGAAGACCCGCAGTTGGGTGGAGATGGTTGGCCCGACGAGGGCGAGCGTGCCCAGCAGGAAGGCGGTGTCGGTCCCGATCACGACGCCCCACCCGGCGGCTGCCTCGCCGGACGGCGCGATCAGCAGGTAGAGCAGCGCGGGCACCACCATGCCGCCGAACCCCGCGAGCAGCGGCAGCACCACGCGCCGCCGGTCGGTGAGTTCCCCGATGGCGAGGTCGCGGCGAACCTCGAGGCCGATCACGAAGAAGAACAGCACCATCAGACCGTCGCTGATCCAGTGCCCCAGCGACATCTCCATGCCGACGGTGCCCAGCTGGATGGAGCCAGACGCCTCCCAGATCGCGAGGTAACCGGCCGACCACGGCGAGTTCGCCCACAACAGCGCGACAGCCGTCGCCACCACCAGGACGAGCGCGCTGCCCGACTCGGTGGCCAGGAAGTGGCGCAGCGGGCCTGACAACTGCCCGGCGAGCTGGCGCCCGTTCGTCTGCTGGAGCTGGAGCGGCACCCTCATCGCTGCCTCAGCGCCAGCCCAGCCCGGGCGCGACGAGGCGCACGACACTGTCGAGGACGTGGGCGTTGTAGTCGACGCCGAGTTGGTTCGGCACGGTGAGCAGCAGGGTGTCGGCAGCAGCGATGGCCTCATCCTCGGCGAGCAGGCGCACCAGCTCGTCCGGCTCGGCAGCGTAGGAGCGTCCGAAGCGGGCCGCGCCACCGTCAAGGAAGCCGACCTGGTCGGCGTCGTCTCCACCTCCACCGAAGTACGCCCGGTCGAGGTCGGTGACGATCGGGAAGATGCTGCGGCTCACGGAGACCCGCGGCTCGCGCTCGTGACCGGCGGCGGCCCACGCATCGCGGAACCTCTGGATCTGTTCGGCCTGCAGCTGGTGGAAGGGCACCCCCGTGTCCTCGGTGAGCAAGGTGGAGCTCATCAGGTTCATCCCCATGGTGCCGGTCCACTCCGCGGTCGCGCGGCTGCCTGCGCCCCACCAGATGCGGTCGCGCAGGCCGTCGGAGTACGGCTCGATGCGCAGCAGGCCACCCGGATTGGGGAACATCGGACGCGGGCTGGGCTTCGCGAAACCCTGTCCCTTCAGCACCTCCAGCAGCACCTCGGTGTGCTGGCGGGCCATCTCGGCATCACTGGACTCCTCCGGCGGGACGTGGCCGAAGTAGCGGTAGCCGTCGATGACCTGCTCCGGCGATCCCCGGCTGATGCCCAGCTGGAGCCTGCCAGCCGAGATCAGGTCGGCCGCGCCGGCGTCCTCGGCCATGTAGAGCGGGTTCTCATAGCGCATGTCGATGACGCCGGTCCCGATCTCGATCTTCGACGTCTTCGCGCCGATCGCAGCGAGCAGGGGGAACGGTGACCCCAGCTGGTGGGCGAAGTGGTGTACCCGGAAGTAGGCGCCGTCTGCACCCACCTCCTCCGCGACAACGGCGAGCTCGATCGACTGCAGCAGGCTGTCGGAGGCGCTGCGCACTGCTGAGTGGGGCGAGTCCGACCAGTGGCCGAAGGAAAGGAATCCGATCTTCTTCACGCCACAGGACAACGCGCCCGGCGCGAGATCATTCCCTCAGCCGGCCTTGGGATCGGGGATCGGGATGCCGAGTGCTTGCGACAGGTAGGCGTAGGACTCG
>JBBRIY010000222.1:0-5028 GCA_038220215.1 Propionibacteriales bacterium | reverse complement strand
GCCGCACCGAACGCGCCCGGAGCTTCGGGATCGGCGAAGAAGCCGATCAGCAGGGTGCCCGCCATGCCACCAACGAAGTGGACGCCGACGACGTCGAGCGAGTCGTCATAGCCGAACTTGTACTTGAGGCCGACGGCGTAGGCGCAGGCGATGCTCGCGATGAAGCCGACGAGGATCGCGCCCACCGGGTTGACCGAACCAGCGGCCGGAGTGATGGCGACGAGGCCAGCGACCACACCGGAAGCTGCACCGAGCGAGGTCGGGTGACCGTCGCGGATCCGCTCCACGAGGAGCCAGCCGATCATGGCTGCGGCGGTGGCTGCCAGGGTGTTCACCCAGGCGAGCGAGGCCAGGGTGCCGGCGCCGAGGGCGGAGCCCGCGTTGAAGCCGAACCAGCCGAACCACAGCAGTCCCGCGCCGAGCATGGTGAGGGTCATGTTGTGCGGACGCATCGGCTTGGTGCCGAATCCGATGCGCGGGCCGAGAACCAGAGCCAGTGCCAGTGCCGAGATACCGGCGTTGATATGGATGGCTGTACCGCCTGCGAAGTCCAACGCTCCCAACCAGTTGGCGATCCAGCCGCCCTTGAAGTCGGGACCGGTCGCGCCGTCGAAGGAGAACACCCACCCCGCCACCGGGAAGTAGACCAGGACGCCCCACAGGATGGTGAACACTGTCCACCCGCCGAAGGAGGCCCGGTCCGCGATCGCGCCCGACACCAGGGCCACCGCGATGATCGCGAAGCAGGCCTGGAAGGCGACGAACGCGAGGGCCGGGATCGTGAAGACCGCCGCATCCGCATTCATCAGGCCCTGCAGCCCGGCGAAGTCGAAGGGGTTGCCCAGGATCCCGAAGAACGTGGTGCCGTCAGGTTTGCTTGCACCTACCTCGAAGCCGAAGGAGTTACCGAACGCCATGCTGTAACCGAACAGCACCCAGAGCACACCGATGGTTCCCATCGAAATGAAGCTCATCATCATCATGTTCAGGACACCCTTGGCCCTGACCATGCCGCCGTAGAAGAATGCGAGACCGGGGGTCATGAGGAGCACAAGTGCTGCGCTCGTGAGGACCCAGGCGGTGTCGCCTGCGCTGATTTCCAACATCATGCAGACACCTTCGCTGAGGGCTGTTACGTCTTGATGCAACCGGTGTTACGGGCCGGTCACGCGGTGTTACAGGCTGGTTGCATCGGAAGCAAACCCACTGCAAACACACAGCCGCAACTGCTGGATCTGGCAGTGATGCGGGACTACGTTGAAAGCATGGCACCCAGCCAGGAACCCGGCCGCAGGGCAGGGAACCGGGTGGGTGCCTTCGCTATCTGTGCTAGCCCCGCTCGGGTTGGCACACCAAGAAGGAGGCAGACATGGACGTCCTGGTGACTGGTCGACATTGCCAGATCCCCGATGATTTTCGCGCGCGGGTTGAAGAGAAGATCGCTGCGATAGAGAAGCTCAAGGACCGTGTCATCCGTGTCGAGGTCCAGGTGTCCGTCTACGGGCACAAGCGAGAACCAGACCAGTCGACGAGGGTGGAGATCACGCTGCGGAGCAAGGGCCCGGTGGTCCGCGCCGAGGCTTCTGCAGACGACAAGACTGTCGCTTTCGACCACGCGCTTGACCGCCTGAAGTCGCAACTGCGGCGTGCGTCCGATCGTCGCAAGACGCATCGTGGGCTCCGCGGGACCAGCATGGAACCAGAGGTGGCCGGTGTTCCGGTCGAGACCGAAGAGGTTCGTCCCGAGATCCGGAAGATCGCCGGCCTGGAGATCCAGGGCGACGGCCCGCTCGTCGTACGCGAGAAGAACTTCGATGCGGTGCCGCTCACGTTGGCCCAGGCGCTCGACGAGATGGAGCTCGTCGGCCACGACTTCTTCCTCTACGTCGATGCCGAGTCCGGGGCCCCGAGCGCGGTCTACCGTCGCAAGGCCTACGACTACGGGGTGATCCACCTGGACATGGAGGACGCCGAGGAGGCCAGCGCCTGACCCTCACGGCACCCAGCTGACCTCCCCACCTTCCCGACTTGTCAGAATCTGGAGCTGCTATAGCCCCCCCAGATTCTGACAAGTCGGGGGTGGGGGGTCGGTAGGCTGCCCGGACGATGACTGCACAGCTCACCAGCGGCCAGGCGCGCCGGATCGCGCTCGCCGCGCAGGGACTCGGCCGGCGCCCGTCCGGACCTGTCACGATGAGACACCTCCAGGGCGTCCTCGACCGGGTCGCGCAGTTCCAGATCGACTCGGTCAACGTCGCGGTCCGGGCGCACTACATGCCGCTGTTCACTCGGCTGGGACCCTACGAGCGCCCGCTGCTGGACAAGGCCGGGAACACCGCACCCCGTCGCGTGTTCGAGTACTGGGGTCATGCCGCGTCCCTGATCGACGTCAGGCTGCAGCCGGCGCTGCGCTTCCGGATGGCCGCGCACGTCGACGAGCCCTGGCAGGCCATGCGCCGGATCCTTGCAGACCAGCCGGAGCTCCCGGCGAAGGTGATGGCACAGATCGCCGAACGCGGTCCGCTGACGGCCCGGGAGGTCGAGCACGAGCAGGAGCGCACGCCGGGCGGCTGGTGGAACTGGTCGGACGTGAAGTCGGCACTGGAATGGCTGTTCTACACCGGTGAGCTGACCAGCGCTGGTCGCAATTCCCAGTTCGAGCGTCGCTATGACCTGCCCGGACGCGTGCTGCCCGCGGTCGTCGCGGCAGCTCCGACCCCGAGCATCGAGGAGGCGAGGCTGCAACTGGTGCGCCGCGCCGCCGCTGCCCTGGGGGTGGGGACTGAGGCCTGCTTCTCCGACTACTTCCGCACCGACCGGGCGGGTACGAGGGAGGCGATCGCCACTCTGGTCGCTTCGGGTGAGCTGGAGCCGGTGGGTGTCCGCGGCTGGAACCGGCCGACCTACCTCTGGCACGAGGCCGCGCGGCCGCGGAAGCTCGCCGTGGACGCCCTGGTGTCCCCGTTCGATTCGCTCGTCTTCGAACGTGGCCGGCTGCTGGACCTGTTCGGGATCCACTACCGGATCGGGCTCTACACCCCGGTGGAGCAACGGGTGCACGGCTATTACGTCTACCTGTTCGTGATGGACGACGGCATCGCGGCACGGGTGGACCTCAAGGCAGACCGTGCGACCTCGACGCTGCTGGTCCAGGCGTCCTGGCTCGAACCCGGCGCACCGGAGTCGGAGACCGCTTCCCGGCTGGCGGCAGAACTGCGTCGGATGGCCGACTGGCTCCGGCTGGCAGAGGTGGCGGTGAGGCCGGTGGGTACGCTGAGCGCGGCTCTTGCGCGGGTAGTGGCCTGATGCGGCGAGCGGTCACCGCCGGCATCGTGACCTCCGTTGTGGGCTACACCTCTGCCTTCGCTGTGGTGCTGGCCGGCCTGCAGGGAGTGGGCGCCACGCCTGCCCAGGCGGCCTCCGGACTCGCTGCTCTGTGCGTACTGATGGGGTTGTCGTCGATCCTGATCTCCGTGCGCCACCGCCTGCCGGTGACGATCGCCTGGTCGACCCCAGGCGCCGCGCTGCTGGCAACGACCGGGGCGCCGTCCGGTGGCTGGCCGGTCGCCGTGGGTGCTTTCGTGATCGTCGGCGTCCTGCTGCTGTTGACGGCGGCGATCCCGTGGCTGGGCCGGCTGGTGGCGGCCATCCCGACCTCGATCGCGCAGGCGATGCTCGCCGGTGTCCTGCTTCCCCTGTGCCTGGTGCCCGTGCGGGCGGTGGTGGAGTCCCCGGCGATCGTCGGGCCTGTGCTCCTGGTCTGGGTGCTCATGCTGGCCTGGCGTCCACGCTGGGCTTCTGCGGTTGCGATCGCAGCCGCGCTGGCGGTTGCCGTCGGCTTTCTTGTCTACCAGGGCACGGCCGGTTCGCTGCCCCTGCCGGGGTTCGCCTTCCAGCTGACGACCCCGGTGTTCAGCTGGGCCGGGGCTGTCGGGGTCGCGGTGCCGTTGTGGCTGGTGACCATGGCGTCCCAGAACGTCGCCGGCGCTGCTGTGCTGAGCTCGTTCGGCTACCGGGTGCCGTGGCGCGAGAGCCTCACCGTCACCGGTGTTGCCACGGTCCTCGCTGCGCCGTTGGGCGGGCACGCGATCAACCTCGCCGCCATCAGCGCAGCCCTTTCCGCCTCACCGGACGCCGGGCACAACCCCGACGGACGGTGGCGGGCGGCCACCACCGGCGGCATTGCGGCGATCGTGCTCGGCGGCATCTCCGCCACCGTCACGGCACTCGTCGTCACAGGACCGGCGGGACTGCTCGCCGCAGCGGCCGGGCTGGCCCTCATGGGCACCCTGGCAGCCTCAGCCGCCGGCGCAATGGGTCAGGTAGAGGGCCGCGAGGCCGCCGTTGTGACGTTCCTCGTTGCGGCCTCCGGCATCAGCGTGCTCGGGATCGGCGCGGCCTTCTGGGCGCTTCTCGCCGGCCTGCTCGTGCGGTGGGTCACCGTTCGGCGCGTGCCGGCCGCCTGAGCACCGGACCTGCCGAAATCAGCCGGCACCTGGCGTGCTGTGGAATCCGACACCTGGCGGCAGCGATCCGTCGCCGTCGTTGTCTGGAGCCGTGCGGTGCCGGCTGGCGTATGCGGCATCCTCGTCACCAGCGTGAACGTGGGTCGGGTCGAGGACGCGGGACAGGAAGGTGCGTGTGCGCTCCTCCTTCGGGTTCCCGATGACTTCCTCCGGTGGTCCCTCCTCGACGATGACGCCACCGTCCATGAACAGGACGCGGTCGGCCACCTCGCGGGCGAAGGCCATCTCGTGGGTGACCACCATCATGGTCATCCCGCCGTCGGCGAGGTCCCGCATGACGGAGAGCACGTCGCCGACCAGCTCGGGGTCCAACGCAGAGGTGGGCTCGTCGAAGAGCATCATCTCCGGGTCCATGCTCAACGCGCGGGCGATCGCCACCCGCTGTTGCTGCCCGCCGGACATCTGCGCGGGGTAGGAGTGGCCGCGGTCGCCGAGGCCCACCTTCTCCAGGTTCTCCTGGGCGATCCTCTTTGCCTCTTCCGGGTCCTTCTTCAGCACGCGG
>JBBRIY010000221.1:0-5054 GCA_038220215.1 Propionibacteriales bacterium | reverse complement strand
GCCGATCGTCGACCTGGCGATTCTTGCGCGACCGCTCATCCTGACGACGACGCTGGTCTCGCTCGGCGTCGGTGCCCTCATGATCGGGGTGACGAGCTTCGTCCCGACCTACCTCGAGAACGCCCTCAACTCTCCCCCGCTGGTCTCTGGGATCGCCGTGGCGGCCCTCACCCTCGGATGGCCGCTCGCGGCTGCCAATTCCGGCCGCCTCTACATGCGGTGGGGCTTCCGGGTGACGATCCTGAGCGGCAGCGCCATCGCACTTCTCGGCACGATCGCCCTCGCTGCCACCGGCCCGTGGCCCAACCCGTTCACGGTCGCTGCGGTCGCCTTCGTGATCGGCTTCGGCCTCGGCTGGACGGCTGCCCCCACCCTGATCGCCGCCCAGGCTTCGGTTGACTGGGACGAGCGCGGAGTCGTCACCGGCGTCAACATCTTCGCCCGGTCGGCCGGGGCGGCCGTCGGTGTGGCGGTCTTCGGCGCCATCGCCAACAACGTGATCAATGCCGGCCTCGGGGAGCAGGACTACGCGACGATCGTCTCGGCCTCCACCTGGGTGTTCGTGGCCGTGGCGGTGGTCGCGGCACTGATGTGCGTCGCCAGCCTCCGTATGCCGGGCGGCGCCGTGGGCTCTGCGGCCTTCGCTCCGGCCGCCCAGGGAGCTTCCGACTGAACCCGGCAACGATCGCGAGGTTGACGAAGGGTCAGCCAGCAGTGCCCTCAGCGTCAAGGATGCCCAGCACGGCTTCGGCATACAGCTCGCACTTGGTGCGGCCCACCCCGGGAATGCCCAGCAGACCGGAGGCGTCCTTGGGGCGGTCCTCCGCGATCGTCATCAAGGTGGCATCGGTGAAGATCACGAACGCCGGAACGGAGCGCTCCGTCGCCAGCCCGACGCGCCAGGCCACGAGGCGGGCGTAGGTGTCCTCGTCGTAGCCGGGCTCGCAGTCGACGTGGCGCCGCAGCTTGCGCTCAGCCCCGGTGTTGACCGGACGGCCACAGATCCGGCACGTGGCACTCATTGCCGACGTCGGCTTCGGTGCACGGCCGGGACGGGCCGGCGGGGGCGCCGGGCGAGCGGCGATGCCGTCGAGGAAGCGCGACGGCTGGCGGTTGCCGCCACCGCCGCGCCGGGAGCGTGACCAGGTGATCAGCAGCATCCTCCGTGACCGGGTGATGCCGACGTAGAACAGCCGCGCCTCCTCTGCGACCTGTTCGGGGCCGGCGGCCAGCGACAGCGGCAGGGTGCCCTCCTGCGCACCGACGAGCGCAACCGCGGTCCACTCCAGGCCCTTCGCCGCATGCAGTGTGGATAGCGTCACGCCGTCCGCGCTGAGCGGGTGTTCGGCCTGCGCACGCAGGGTGAGTTCTGCGACGAACACCGCGAGGTCGGCCCCCGGCTGGGCAGAGACCACGTCCTGCGCCAGTGCAAGGACGGCGGCCAGCGACTCCCACCGTTCGCGCACCCGGCCCTGCCCGTTCGGCGGCGCCACGGTCCAGCCCAGGCGGGCCAGCACGCTGCGGCAGGCGTCGATGGCGGGGACCGTCCCGTCGCGCCGGGCCGCCTCGGTGAGCGTGCCCACGGCCTGGCGCACCTCGGGACGGTCGTAGAAGCCCTCGCCGCCGCGCACCGTGAACGGCACCTCGTTCTGCGCGAGCGCGGCCTCGAAGAGCGGCGACTGGGCGTGCACCCGATACAGCACCGCCTGCTCCCGCCACGGCACGCCGGCCTCATGCTGCTCGACCAGCCACCGGGCCACCTCAGTGGCCTCGTCGTCCTCGCTAGCGCACGGCAGGATGCGCGGCTGTGGCCCGGGAGGGCACTGAGACTCCAGCGTGACCGTGCCGAGACGGGTATTGCGGGCGACCTTGTTGGCCAGCTCCACAACCTCCGGGCTGGAGCGGTAGTCGCGCACCAGCCGTACCACTGTTGCGTCGGGAAAGCGGTCGGCGAAGCCCGTGAGGTGCACCGGACTCGCGCCGGCGAACGAGTGGATGGTCTGCGCGGGGTCGCCGACGACGCAGTGGTCGCGGCCCTCCCCCCACCACAGGTCGAGCAGGTTCTGCTGTACCGGGTTCACGTCCTGGTACTCGTCCACCACCAGGTGGCGATAGGTGGCGCGCACCTCCTCGGCGATGTCGTCGTTCTCGGCGAGCAGAGCCGTCGCGCACAGGAGGATGTCGTCGAAGTCGATGACGCCGCGGTCGGACTTCACCTGCTCGTAGCGCCCCAGCACCCGTCCGACCTGGGCCAGGTCGAGGTTGGCCACCTCCCGCCCGGCGGACGCCGCGAGCTCTGCGTAGTCGGCCGGGCCGATATTGCTGACCTTCGCCCAGGAGATCTCGGTGAGCAGGTCACGCAACGTGCTGTTGTCGGGACTCAGCCGGAGCCGCCGCGCAGCATCGGCCGCCATCGGGAACCGCTCGTCGCTCACGTCCGGGAGCGCGCCGCCGTAGGCCCGTGGCCAGAAGTACTGCGCCTGGCGCAGGGCTGCGGAATGGAACGTGCGGGCCTGCACCGCCGGCACGCCGAGATCGCGGAGCCGTGAGCGCAGTTCGCCGGCCGCGCGGGTGGTGAACGTGACCGCCAGCACCGCCGGAGCGTTGTACACCCCGGTGGCCACCCCGTAGGCGATCCGATGGGTCAGCGCCCTGGTCTTCCCCGTACCGGCACCGGCGATGACCGCCACCGGACGGCCGAAGCTCGTCGCCACCAGTTGCTGCTCGGGGTCGAGGCCGGCGAGCAGCTCGGCGGGTTCTGCGATCACGGGACCCCACTGTAGGCAGTGGTTCGGACAACGACTGTCGGTGCCCACCCATAAGGTGATGGACATCATGCAGTTCCACCACGCGCGCACCGCGGACCACCTGGTCGAGATCCTCGTATCGCTCTGGTCCGAACCCCGCGAGGACCCGTTCGACTTCGACCTCGCCGTGGTGCCCGGCCCGGGTTTCCAGCGCTGGCTCTCCCAGCAGCTGGCCACGGTGGGCGACGAGCCGGGCATCTGCGCCGGCGTCGACTTCACGTCCCTTGCAGCCTTCGAGCGACGACTCGCAGGACCCGAGGATCCCTGGCGTCCCGAGCGGCTCGCGTGGCTGGTGCAGCGCGTGGCCGCCGAGGCCGACGACCCGGCGCTGGCCGTTCTCCAGGCCCACTTGGCGGCATCCCGGGAGGGCTTCACTGCCGGTCACCGGATTGCCCGCCAGTTCGCCGGCTACGCGCGGTACCGTCCTTCGATGCTCGCAGCCTGGGCCGGCGGCTCCGACATCGGCCCGGACGGCGCGCCGCTGGGCGCCAACACCTGGCAGGCCCACCTTTGGCGGCTGCTGGCTGCTCGACTCGGCGATGATCCCCTGACGCGCTGTGCCTCGGTGCTGGAGCGGCTGGCGGCCGCCCCCGTCCCCGGGCTGGCGAAGCGGGTCGCTGTGCTCGCCCCGCGCCACCTGGACGCGCCGACCCTCTCACTGCTGGCGGCGGTCGACCACCACCATCGCGTGGATGTGGTGCCCCTGACCCCTTCGCCGGTGCGGCTCGGCGCCTCTTCCGGAGCCGATCTGCGGCGGGCAGAGGTCACCCGCCTTCCCGGCCATCCGCTCAACGAGGCCCTCGCCATCGTCGGAGACGAGGTCGCCCGGCTGTTGCCCTCGGCAGCGCCGTCGCTGGATCCTCCGGCGCCGGCCACGTTGCTCGGCTGGCTGCAGGACGACCTGCGGGCCGACCGCCAGCCCGTCAAGCGGGTGCTGCGACCCGAGGACCGCTCGGTGCGGCTGCACCTCTCGCACGGCCGTGACCGGCAGGTGGAGGTGCTCCGCGAGGTGCTCACCGGGCTGCTCGCCGCGGACCCGACGCTCGAACCCCGCGACGTGGCGGTGCTCACCCCCGACGTCGACGCGTTCGCCCCGCTGGTGGGTGCAGCCTTCACTCCCCCATCGGGCGCAGCCGCGCATCCCGCGCAGCGGTTCCGGGTGCAGGTGGCCGACCGCTCGGTGGCACAGGTCAACCCGATGGTGGTGCTGCTCCTCGACCTGCTGCGGCTGCCCGACGGGCGTATCGAGGCCTCCACCCTGCTGGAACTGTGTGCCCGTCCCGGTATTGCGCAGCGGTTCGGGTTCACCGCTGAGTCCCGCGAGCGGCTCGTCGACCTGGTGGACCGTTCGGGCATCCGCTGGGGCCTTTCCCAGACCCACCGCCAGGGCTACGGGCTGCAGGCCTTCCCCCAGAACACCTGGTTCGCCGGCCTCCAGCGCATGCTGCTCGGGGTCACTCTGGCCGAGACCGACCTGATTTCGGCAGGAACCGTGCTGCCGATGGACGACGTGGAGTCCTCCGATGTCGAGCTGGTCGGCGGCCTCACCGAGCTCGTCGGACGGCTGGCCCGCCTCGTGACCGAACTCGGGCGGCCCGCGACGCTCGCCGACTGGGCCGAGCGGTGCCGGACTGGCCTGGCCACACTCGTCCAACTGCCCTTCGACTCCGAATGGCAGCTCGGCGACGTCTGGGCCGGACTGGCTCGGCTGGCCGGGCACGGCGGCGAGGCCGGCGCCACCCTTGTCGGACGTCACGCAGCCGTCCGGGCGATCGAGCAGGAGTTCGCCAGCTCCCCGGCGCGCGGCGCCTTCGGCAACGGCTCGCTGGTCGTCGCCGGGCTCGCGTCCCTGCGGCAGGTGCCGCACCGTGTGGTGGTCCTGCTCGGCTGGGACGCGGACTGCTACCCCCGTTCGGGACGGCGTCACGGCGACGACCTGCTCGGCCTGCAGCCACGCGTGGGTGATCCGTCGGCGGCACTCGATGACCGCCAGGTGCTGCTGGATGCGATCCTGGCCGCCCGCGAAACCCTGATCGTGGTGGCGCAGGGACGCAGCGAGGCGACCAACGAACCCGTCCCGCTCGCTGCCCCGATCGCCGAACTGCTCGAAGCCCTCGACGAGACTGCTGCCACGGCGGACGGCAGGAGCGCCGCACCAGCGGTGACCGTCCAGCACCCGCTGCAGCCGTTCGACACCCGGTACTTCGACCCTGCCCATCCCGAACTGGCCAGCGCCGACCCGTTGGC
>JBBRIY010000220.1:0-5115 GCA_038220215.1 Propionibacteriales bacterium | reverse complement strand
CGCCGGACGTGCGCGCCCTGCTGCGTCCTCGGGAGAGCATCGCGAGGCTCGCCGCCGGGCTGCCCGCAGCACAGCTCACCGAACTGGTGCTCGACGTGGCCGCCCGGCTCGGCCAGGACCCGCGGCGCCTCCCCGGCTGGCTCGCGGTGCGGCTGAGCGTCGAACGCACATTCGGACGCTGGCAGGTGATCGACGCCGACGGCGTCCCGCAGCCGGCAGCTGTGCTCGTCGGCCTGCTGGTGGAGCGGCTGGCGACCAGGGGCGTGCGGGTGCACACCGGCGTCGAGGTGGTCAGGATCCGCAGGGGCACCGACGGCCCGTCCATCGAGACCACCGACGGGCAGCTCGACGTCGTGGCTGCGATCAGCACCCTGAACCCGATCGACCACGCCGGCCTCACCCGCGACAAGGCCGACTACAAGACGGTGCGCGCGGTCCGGCCGGCCGCGGGCCCCGGGCCGCTGTGGGCGTCCTGGCACACCCTGCTCGACCTGCCGCGGCTGCAGACGGCCGTACCCGGCGTGCTGTCGGCGTCCGCCTGGTCGCCGGCCGGCTCGGACCCCTGGGCCCAACTGCTCACCGGAGCCCTCGCCGCCTACCGGGTGCACGGCGACCTGACCGGCGAGGACATGCGTCCCACCAACAAGGACTACCGGCCCGGTACCACCCGCCGCTGACCCCTCAGGCGAGGACGGTCATCTCGACCTCGACGAACAGGTCGGAGGATTGCGAGCCGGAGTAGACGCCCTTCAGCGGGGTGACGTCGAAGTAGTCGCGTCCGACGCCGACCTCGACATGGGTGTCGCCGGGAGAGGTGTTGTTGGTGGGGTCGAGCCCCACCCAGGCGCCGTCCCAGAACTGCAGCCATGCGTGGGACTCCCCCGTCGTCGGCTGGCCGACCACCGGGTTCGCATTGGGCATGACATAGCCGGAGACATAGCGGGTGGGGATGCCGATGCTGCGCAGGGCGCCGAGGCCCAGGTGCACGAGGTCCTGGCAGACGCCGGCGCGTGCCTCCCAGACCGCCGTCGCCTGCGTGCTGACCTCCGTTGAACCGGGCACGTACTCCACACGATCGAGGATGCGGCGGATGATCGCCTGCGCTGCGTCCACCGGCCGGTCGGCCTTCTTCGCCACGTCATGCGCGATCCGGCGCAACTCGCTTCCGGGATCGACGTGGTTGGTGACCCCGAGGTACTCCACCTGCTGGTCACACAGGTGCGGGTCCTGCAGGTCCTCCCAGCTGATCCCGGACCCGACGCTCAGCCGGTCACCGACGTCGACTGTGCTGGTGGCCACGACATCCAGCCGGCTGTGCGGCTCGGCGATCTCGAAGGCCGTGACCGGGGTGCCCCAGTAGTCGATGAAGGCGTGTGACCACGCCACCGGCGTGATCTCCAGCCGGGTGGCGAGGACGTACTGCTCCCGGGTCGCGCGCGGCGTCATCCGTGCTTCGTTGTGGGACGCGCTGATCAGCCCGTGGTACCGGTAGCCGGTGCGGTGGACGATTCGTAGCTGCCTGCCCATCAGTTGCCTCCGCTCCAGGTCGCTGCTGTCGCGCCTGTGAAGTACCGCGTCGTGACCGCCTCGCTGACCAGGTTGCAGGTGCGCTGCAGGTTGGTCATGCGCAGCGGCAGGTCCTCCAGCATCCGTCCCGGCGCCCGGTACTCCAGCGCAGCGCGGGCGGTGCCCAGCAGCCGCTGTGCCTCGTCGTCGAAACCGACTCGCCGGCCACCGGCGATGGCGAGGTCGGACAGCGAGCTCTCCGCGGACTGCAGGCTGTGCACGATCGAGCGCGGGAAGAGCCGGTCAAGCAGCAGGAACTCGGCCGCGTCCTTGTCCGTGGTCACGCCGCCGTAGGTGCGAATGAAGGCGTGATGGGCGCCGCAGCCACGCAGCACGTTGTTCCACGCACTCTGGGTGCCCGACGTGAGGTGCGCCGTCGAGATCAGCCGGGCGGTCATGTCCACCCGCTCGAGGCTGCGGCCGAGGGTGAGGAAGTGCCAGCCCTCGTCGTGGCTCATTGTCTGGTCCGCGGTACCGGAGATGACGGCGCAGCGCTCGCGGACGTGGCGGAAGGCCGACGCCGGACGCATCCGCTGCAGGCGGGCGCCCTTCACCGAGTTCCAGGTGGTGTTGATCGCCTCCCACATCTCGATCGAGACGGTCTCCCGCGCCCGCCGCGCTGCCTCACGTGCGCCACCGAGGGCTGCAGCGATCGAACAGGCCGACGTGGTGTCGTAGCACAGGGCGCGGAGCACCTCGTTGGTGTCGGCGACCTCGACCTCCGCTGCGCCCATGACGGCCAGCAGCGAGTGCGCGGCATCGTCCTGGTCGACCGAAGGGTCGTCCAGGAGCAACTGCAGGTGTACCTCGACGATGCGGGTGGTGTTCTCGGCCCGCTCGAGGTAGCGCCCGATCCAGAACAGCGACTCGGCGATCCGGCTCAGCACGGTGGGCCACCGATCCGGCTCTGCTGCTGTTGCTGGGCCTGCTGCTGCTGCACCTTCTCCTCGCCGAGCTCGCCCAGTGGCACACCTTCGACCACCTCGCGCTGACGCTTCCTGCGACGCTTCCCGCGGACGCCGTCGCGGGCCAGCACCCAGGTGTCCTTCGAGCCGCCGCCCTGGCTGGAGTTCACGATCAGTTCGCCCTCGGGCAGCGCCACCCGGGTGAGGCCACCGGGCAGGACATAGACCTCGTCGCCGGAGTTCACGGCGAACGGACGCAGGTCGACGTGACGGGGGGCCATCTTGCCGTCGATCATCGTCGGAACGGTGGACAGCTGCACCACCGGCTGCGCGATCCAGCCGCGCGGATCCTTGAGAATGCGGGCGCGGAGGGCGTCCAGCTGCTTGGCGGTAGCCCGTGGCCCGATGACGATGCCCTTGCCACCGGAGCCGTCCACCGGCTTCAGGACGAGCTCTGCGAGCCGGTCGAGCACCTCCTCGCGGTGCGCCGGCTCCTCGAGGCGCCAGGTGTCGACGCTGGCCAGCAGCGGTTCCTCGGCGAGGTAGTAGCGGATCAGCTCGGGAATGTAGGTGTAGACGAGCTTGTCGTCGGCGACACCGTTGCCGACAGCGTTGGCCAGCGTGACGTTGCCGGCCCGTGCAGCGGTGATCAGCCCGGCACAGCCGAGCATCGAGTCGGAACGGAACTGGGCCGGGTCGAGGAACTCGTCGTCGACCCGCCGGTAGATCACGTGCACCGGCTTGAGCCCCTGGGTGGTGCGGATCGAGACCCGTCCGTTGTGGCAGAGCAGGTCGCGGCCCTCGACGAGCTCGACGCCCATCATCCGTGCCAGCAGTGCATGCTCGAAGTAGGCCGAGTTGTAGACGCCCGGGGTCAGCACGACGACCGTCGGATCGCTGACGCCGCTGGGCGCGGCTGCACGCAGGGCGGCCAGCAGGTGGAGCGGGTAGCCCTCCACCGGACGGATCCGGTGACGGCTGGTCACTTCCGGCAGCGCGGAGAACATGGCGCGGCGGTTCGTCATCACGTAGGAGACACCGGAAGGCACCCTGACGTTGTCCTCCAGCACCCGGAAGCGGCCCACCTCGTCGCGCACCAGGTCGATGCCGGCGACGTGGCACCGCACGCCGTTCGGCGGTCGCACCCCTGCCATCACGCGGTGGTAGTGCGGTGAGGTGACGATGACCTTGCGCGGGATGACGCCATCGCGGAACACCCGGCCCTCCCCGTAGACGTCGGCGAGGAAGGCTTCCAGGGCACGCACCCGCTGGGCGACGCCGGCCTCCACCTCAGCCCACTCGTCTGCCAGCAGGACGCGGGGGATGATGTCGAGCGGGAAGGGACGTTCCTCGCCACCGATGTCGAAGGTGACTCCCTGGTCGAGATAGGTCGACTTCAGGTACTCCGCACGTGCCCGCACCTCGTCGCCGTCGAGCTTGGCGAGTTGTCGCATGACCGACCCGTAGGCCACCCGGACACCCTCGGCCCCCACCACCTCGTCGAAGGCCTTCGGGGTGCCGGCATAGTCACGAAACAGGACGCTCACCTTGCTCAGGTTAGGTGAATCGTGTTTCACGGAGGTGTCTTTCGTTTCGGAGAGGTTTCGAAACCCGCTGGTTACCGGCCGCCGCGCGGAGCGCCGCCCCTGGGCGGCCGCTCGGGCTTGCCCCAGGCGCCGGTGCCGAGCTGCGCACGGGCCTTGGTGGCGCCGCGTGCGTTGCCGAACGGCCGTCCGCCGCGCTGCCCCTGGGCGTGCCGGGGACGCTTCGGGTCGAAGCGGTGGTCGACGACCGGCTCGGGGACGTAAGCCTGCGGCGCTGCACGCTCGCCACGGACCTCCGCGATCAGGTCACCGCCGGGAGACACCACCTCGCGGCGGGCATTGCCGATGCCGGCGGCGGCCATCATGGCCCGCACCTTGCGGTTCTGGTCCTGCTGGCACAACGTGACGACGATGCCGCTCGCGCCGGCGCGCGCCGTCCGTCCGGAGCGGTGCAGGAAGGCCTTGGGCTCGGCCGGCGGGTCGGAGTGCACGACGAGTGCGACATCGTCGACGTGGATGCCGCGGGCGGCGATGTCGGTGGCGACGAGCACCCGGACGCGGCCCTCGGAGAATGCCGCGAGGTTGCGCTGGCGCATCGACTGGTTGAGGTCACCATGCAGCTCGAGTGCGGGGACGCCGGCCCGGGAGAGGTCACTGGCCAGCTTGGACACGCCGCGCTTGGTGCGCGCGAAGACCAGGCTGCGTCCGGAGCCGCTGAGCAGGTCGACGAGCACCGCCTGGCGGTTCTCCCGCGTGATGAGGAAGACCATGTGCTCGGCCGGACGTTCCTTCGGCGGCTCGACCGAGTGGGTGACGGGCGCGTCCAGGTACTTCTTGACCAGCTTGTCCACATCGCCGTCGAGGGTGGCGGAGAAGAGCAGCCGCTGGCCCTTCGGAGTGAGGTCGAGGATGCGGCGCACCGGTGGCAGGAAGCCCATGTCGGCCATCAGGTCGGCCTCGTCCAGCACTGTCACCTGCACCTCCGAGAGGTCACAGGCGCGGCGCTCGATCAGGTCCTCGAGGCGGCCGGGCGTGGCGATGATGATGTCGACGCCGGCTGCGAGGTTCTTCAGCTGGCCGGGGTAACCGACACCGCCGAA
>JBBRIY010000219.1:0-5167 GCA_038220215.1 Propionibacteriales bacterium | reverse complement strand
CGAGGCGGCGGTGCCCAGGTCTATCGAGGTACCGATGGCTGAGCCGGCTGAGCCACGGACAGCAGGGCCAAGGCCCCAGCGGGAACATGGAGCGCACCAAGACGGAGTCGAGTGAGCAGGGAGCTGCGACGGGGTTTCGGGGGGACGTGGCTTCGCATCGAAGCTCCCAACGGTGGCTCGAAATGGGGGGGTGGGTGGACTCTCAGTGGCTGTGAGATTCACTAGCGGCAACCCACCGAAATGACACCCCCTTCGTCATGAAGTGGGGCCTCGAATGTCCAGATTCGCTCAGGCCTGTCCTGCCCGAAACCCGTTGGTCGCTAGACCCAGGGGAGGCGGCGCAAAGAACAACCCGCTCGACCACGTCAACCGCGGGTACCGTCCCGCCTTGCCACATGGCCATTGCGGCTTGGGTTGCAGCGTTTGCCCTGATACGGAGACGCGACGGGCGCCGAAGGTCCCATCCCTGGACCACCCGCTCAGGGGCGGTCAGCGACCGCCCACAGCCTCCCAATGGGGACAAAGGGTCAGCAATATCTACGTACATTCCTGGATTCGCCCCGAACTTGTGTATGGCCGAGACATTCTCGCGCGAATAGGCGATCCGCCGCTCAGCGGGCGTCGCTCCTCGGCGTCCACCCCATCGGGTGACGCCCGTGAGGGGTCTATCCCATATGGTCTCCGAGTCGGCACAGTTGCAGCCATGTCAGCTACCCCTCGGACATTCAGCAACCTGCCGCCGATCCACGAGTCCGCGGACGCGACGAACGTCCTGGTCGTCGTGCCCTGGTCACAGTTCGGCGCGCGTCGGCTCTGCGTCGACACCACTGACGGGCGCCATGTCGGATGGGTCAACCTGGACACCGGGCAACGTTCGCTTGCGATGCCTGAGCTGGAACCCGCCTTCGAGAACGCAGTGTCCGCATCCGGTGAGGCACGCACGCCTCGCTGGGCACTGGCGCAAGCCATCGAACTCGCCCTCATCGAAGGGCTTGCCTCGCAGGGCCGAACCGACACACCTCCCGAGGCCACGATGCCCGCCGGAACGGCACCCGGCGATCACTCACCGAACATGCGCCACGCCTACCGGGGCAAGAAGGCGTTCTCCGACTGGGACCTGAGCCCCCGCGGCACGCGGATGGTGGCCGACGAACTCTATGGTCCCGCATCCACGGACCCGCGCTGGGCCTACCAGCACTCCGCTCCAGCCGGCCGCGTGGCCGAGGTCGCCCACCTGTTCGGGTAGGCCGCGGGTCTGAACATCACATCTACAGCTCGACCTCGGCGATCAGGTCTCGCATCGTTCGGACGCCGGCCAGCAGGCGGTCCGTGACCGGGCCTGCCTCGTCCCCTTCGGGGCGGGACATTGCTGACATGACCGCTGCCATGACGATGCCGAAAGCGATCCGGGCCGTGTGCAGGTCACCCGTCCGCTCCTGGATCAGTGTGAAGAACGGGCGCAGCCGGGCGAGGGTCGCCGTCCAGAAGTCCATGGCCAGTTCGGGCTGCCCGTGGAGCAACGCCTTGATCCGGGGAAAGTCGGTGGGCAGCGCGACTGTCCTGCCCACCAGCTCGCAGGCGTCGCCGATCAGGCTTCCCTCAGCGTTCAGGAACCAGTCCCGCTGCTCGTCGGGGATCTCGGCAACCAGCAGGTCGAACGCCGCAGCGATCTTGCTCGGGTAGTAGTTGAAGAACGTCCGCGGCGAGACTCCGACCTCTGCGCAGATCTCCTCGACGGTGACGCTGTGCTGGCCACGTTCGGCCACGAGACGGAGGGCGGTCTCGTGGATCGCCGCCCGCGTGGCCGACTTCTTGCGTTCGCGCAGGCCACACACCTGCTCGTCCACAGCCGGGCCAGTGGTCATGCCAATCCTTCCAGAGCGGCGTTGTCCGACTTTTCCTGCAGTGCCGAACGGGTTCGCAGCGGCGGCACCTTGAAGAAGAGCGCGACCACGAAGGCGACCAGCATAACCACGAGCCCCACCCAGTAGATGGTCTTCACCGAGTCGCTGAAGCCCACCATGAACGGCTTCGTCAACCGGGGGTCTGCACCGGTCAGGAAGGATGTGTCGCTGGTGCTGGTGTCGGTGTTCACGTTGGTGTCGCCGGTGTCGCCGGACCTGATCGCGGTGACGAAGGTCGGCGTGAGCGTGTCGACCATCGCCCAGCGCTGCACCGGGTCGGCCCAGTTCACGGCGAGCTTGCCGTCCTTGACGCTCAGGTTCCGTTCGAAGGCGACGGTCTGCAGCGCCTTCGCATACGCCTTGGGCAGGGCCTTCTTCACGGCCTTGTCGATCATCGTCTGCACCTTCGACAGCTTCTTCGAGCCGTTGGCCGCGGCGGCCGCTCCGGCCGGGATCGCGCCGCCCTTGCTCGCTGCCGTGCTCGCACCGTCAGCGAGCTTGTGCGCACCCGACGCCACCTGGGACAACCCGGTGGCCAGGCCCGGCTTGCCCTGCGCACCGTTGAGGTAGCCGCTGGTGGTGTAGACACTCGTGCCGAGGTCCTTCATCGCCGCACTGACGGCAGCGGAGTCGTCGGCGAGCTTGTCGCAGGCCGCGCTCGTGCTGTCTTCGGCACAAGCCTTCTGGTCGGCGCCCATCGTGCCCAGCGCCGCGCTCAGGGCGGTGAAATCGGAGGTGGCGCCCTTGGCGTTCCTGGCAGCGACCTTCTCCGCGGAGCTCAGCTTGGTGAGCCCAGTGGCGAGCTGCTGGGCCCCGGAGCCGATCTGACCCACACCGTCGACGAACTGGCCGGTGCCGGTGGCCAGCTTGTCGAGGCCGTCCCCGATCTTGCCGTTGGCCTCAGCCACCTTCTTGGCGACGGCAGCGGTGACCTTGGCCTCGACCGTGGTCTTGACGGCGTCCTTCACCTGCGTGGTGGCATCGGCGAGGTTGTCGTCCACCTGGGTCTTGATCTTGTCCGTGATCGGCGTCCACATCTTGTCCATGATCGCGGCGTTGGCCGGGTCGTTGGCGGTCTTGGGGTTGAGCGCAGCGTCGAGGGCGTGCCAGGTGGTCTGCTCATCGGTCAGGGCGCCGGAGATGTTGGTCGGCAGGATGCCGAACAGCAACGACAGCATGATCGCGGTACCGAGCGTGCCGCCGATCTGGCGGAAGAACGTGGCCGAGCTGGTCGCGACCCCGATGTCCTTGGCCTCGACGGCGGCCTGGACGGCCATGGTGAGGGTCTGCATCAGCTGGCCGAGACCGAGACCGACGATGAACATCGCGATCCCCAGGTACCAGAACGGCTTGTCGAGGGTCATGAACGCGAGCATCAGGAAGCCGATGGCCGTGGTGGCCGTGCCGGTCTTGGGGAACGCGCCGTAGCGTCCGGTGCGGGCAATGATCTGACCGCTTCCGATGGACGCGAGCATCAGGCCGGCCATCATCGGAAGGGTGGCGAAGCCGGACTGGGTCGGGCTGTAGCCGAGCACGATCTGGATGTAGAGCGGCAGGGTGAGCATGGCGCCGAACATGCCGAACCCCACCAGGATGCTGAGGACGGTGGCCATCGAGAAGGCGTTCTTGCTGAACAGGCGCAGCGGGATGATCGCACTCGGGCCCATGTGCCGCTCGACGAGGATGAAGGCTGCGAGGCTGGCGGCGCCGATCGCGTAGCAGGCGATGGACTCGACCGACGTCCAGCCCCACGAACGTCCCTGCTCTGCGACGAGGAGGAAGGGGGCAAGGGTGGCCACGACCAGTCCCGCGCCCCACCAGTCGATGGTGGGCTTGGCGTGCGGGGTGTGGGGCAGGTGGAGGAACGCGATCACCATGAACAGGGCGGCGATGCCGACCGGCACGTTGATGAGGAACACCCAGCGCCAGCCGGTGATGCCGAGAATCTGGGGGGCTCCGGCGAACAGGCCGCCGACGAGCGGGCCGATCACAGAGGCGATACCGAAGGTGGCGAGGAAGAAGCCCTGGTACTTGGCGCGCTCACGGGGCGCGAGCATGTCGCCGATGATCGCCAGCGGCAGCGACATCAGGCCGCCGGCGCCGAGTCCCTGGAACGCGCGGAACGCTGCGAGCATGACCATCGAGGTGGAGAAGCTGCTCAGGAACGAACCGAGCACGAAGATGCTGATGCTCAGGATGAAGAGCGGACGGCGTCCGAACAGGTCGGAGAGCTTGCCGTACAGCGGGGTGGTGACGGTGGCGGCGATCAGGTAGGCGGTCGTGACCCACGCCTGCTGGTCGAGGCCCTGCAGCTCGTCGCCGATGGTCCGGATCGCGGTGCCGACGATGGTCTGGTCGAGCGCACTGAGGAACATGCCTGCCATCAGCGCGTACATGACCAGCATGATCTGGCTGTGGTTCATGACCGGCTGGGGGGCTGTAGCTACTGCGTCTCTATCTATCGGAGCGGAACGCTCGACGGTGGCGACTGCCACTTCTCCTCCTACAACAGAAAATGCGCTGCTTTCTTGCAGCAGCGCATATCTACGGTAGCGCAATCTTGCACGGGCGCAACTTTGCAGTAGCGCAGATAAGCAGCATTGCTCCCCCTCGCCGCGGCGGCGAGACTAGGCGGTGCGCAGGGTGAGCAGGAACTGGCCGCCGCCGGCATCGATCTGGGTCGTGACCGCGAGGTCCGGGGCGAACCTCGACAACCGGTCCACGAGCCACGCCGCAGCATCATCGGCGTCCGACCGGCTGAGGCAGCGCGCCACCACTTCCCGACCGCCCTTGCGGGTCAGCCTTTCGACGGTCGAGACGATCGGCGCGGGATCCACGACGAACAGTGCGGATGACCAGGCCACGACGGGCTTGATGGCGCCCTTGCGGGTGTTGCAGGAACGGTGCGCCAGACGCTCACTACCTGCGACTGCCTTCTTGCCCTTCGGTGCGACGCCGGCGTCCAGGCTGGGCCCCCGGTCGGAGTTCACCGATGCATCCGGATCGACGGGCTCGTCGCACAGCCAGCATCGCCAGGAGTCGCGGGCGCCAACGTCGGTCAGGGTGCTCATGACACCTGAGGTTACGGCCCGCTGGGTGCTGCGGCCGGGAGGCCATTCTCACCCGCGGGGCACGGGCTCCCACTTGCCGGTGTTGGTCAGGTCCTCGGCGATCCGGGCGAGTTTGAGGTTCGCGCGCTGGGATTGTTCGCGCAACATCGCGAAGGCCTGCTCGGCGGTCACCTTGTAGCGTTCCATCAGGAT
>JBBRIY010000218.1:0-5209 GCA_038220215.1 Propionibacteriales bacterium | reverse complement strand
GTTCGGCGTCCGTCGGCAGCGCATCGGCGCCGCGTTGCCCGGCGATGTACTCGGCCACGAGGTCGCGGATGCGCCCGTCCGGGTCGGTGACGATCTTCTCCAGGCCCCAGACCCGGTTGGCGTTCTCGTCCCGGACGAAGGAGACCTCCTCCACCACCGGGCCGCTCAGGGTTCCGGTGGAGACCGCCGGCACGACCAGCCGCGGCGCTACCTCTGCCGGCCGGGTCAGTTGGTACAGCGACCAGGCGGGGTCGTTCACGTGGCGCACGAGCTCCGTGGTGCCGAAGACGTCCCTGACCAGCAGTTCGGTGAGGGCGGCGACGGTCCCGAAGGACAGCGGTACCGGGAACGTGTACCAGTCGTTGCCGTAGACGCTGCTGTACTCGACCAGAGCCAGCCGGGCCAGGTCGTGGGTGGCTGCGTCGATGCGGTGCAGCGCAAGCTGGGCGTCCTCGAACTCCCAGAAGCGGTCGTTCGGCATGCCCGGGAACCGGATCGGTGTGGGAATTCGCTTGGTCAGCGGCAGGTCGGGGGTGGGCAGGGGCAGCGTCGCCGATGCGCTGGTCAGCTCGAGGTCCGGCGAATCGACTTCCGCGCGGGTGTGCACCGGCGCGGTCAACGCCGCGATGCCTGCGACGGTCAGGTCGAAGCGTCGCTCCAGCCGTTCGGGGATCCACGTGTTGGGCGTCATCCCGAAGGTGGTTGTGGCCCAGCGGGCGAAGCCGTCGAGTACGGCGCGGTTCGCCGCGACGGCTCCCGCATCAATGCCGAGCGCCGCGGCGAGGTCTGCGTCGACGCGATGGGCGAGGATCGCGTTGGCCACAGCCAGACCATCAGGGAAGCGGGCCGCTGCCCGCACCAGCAGCGGGTCGCCGCTGTCGCCGACGGCCACCGGGAAGGTCGTCAGGGTAGCCCCGGCCACCTCAGGGAGGAGGTGCCGCAGCCGGCGTCCGGCGTCGATCCGGTCCCGCAGGTTGTGCGCCGGGCCTGCGGACTCGCCGGCGACCATCGCCTCCAGCACGTCGGTGGCCGGGTCGTAGGCCTGTAGCCCCGCGTTGCGGTCGAGCGGGAACCAGCCGTCGATGGGGTCGGCGCGCAGCCGGAAGTCCACCTGGATCGGGCTGCCGGTGTCCTCCCCGGCCAGCTCGCCGAACGCGCGCTGGCGGCCGAGCATCCACAGTGGGTCGTGGACGGGCGCGGCCAGCCCGCGACCGGGATCGCCCTCCCGGCTGATCGGCTCGACGCGGTGGAGCGCGTACACGGTGGTGTCGGGCATCAGAGCATCCCCCGGTACCTGGTCACGTTCGGCTCGATGCTGGTGAGCACCTGCCACCACGATGTGGGTTCCTCGTAGTCGGCGATGAAGCACGCCGGCAGCAGCTGTGGCACGCGCTTGCTGGCATCGAGGTCGACCATCCGGCACTGCGCGAGGCTGAGCGCCTCGTCGACGACGGAGAACATCGCGTCCTGGGTCCAGTCCTTGCTCACGTCGGCCGGGACCGCGAGCAGGATCGTGTTCGGCGCCCGCGCATCCGGGGCGCTGAAGTTCGCTGCCACGGCACCCGCGCCGGCACGATCGGGCACCACCTCCACCCAGGCGTCCAGTTCGACGCCGACCAGGTCGGCCCCGGTGGCGTCTCCGGCGACGACCACGCTCACCCCGGGCTGCGGTCCGAGCGGGCCGGGGAACGGCAGCCCGAGCCACCGCTTGGCCAGGCCCGCGTCCACCCCGGCCGCGTACGGCGTCACCGGCGACTGGGACGCGGCCAGCGCTACCGATGGGCGGTCGGCGAGCTCGTCCAGGAGCAGGGCGTCGTCCATGGCCCTCGCCGCGGTCCGCACCCGGGCGGTGTCGGCGAGCCAGCCCTCGACCGCCCCTGTTCCGGCCACCCCGAGCGCAGTCTGGTCGGACAGCGCGGAGGTCAGCATCGAAGGTGTCGGAGAGGTCCCGGTGACCACGGCGTCGCCGCCGAACAGCGCCCTCGCCGCGAGCACAGGATCACTGGCCTCGCCCACGTCCTTGAGCCGTTGATCAGCCTGCCCCTTGGCCTGTTCGGCCGGTAGGAACACGCCCCACAGCTGCAGCTCGTTCGCTGACGCCGTGGAGAGGCCGGCCGCAACCGCCGCTACCGCGGCAAGCGCGTCGGTCAGTGGCGCCCGGGTGGTCAGCTGGCCCCGGGGAACAAAACTGTCCGGAGTCAGCGGCGGACGTGCGGCCAGCGCCCGATGCCACGCGGCGGCCTGGGCGAGGAGCGCGATCAGGGCTGCGTCCTCCTCGGGGTCCATGCCCACAGTGAGCTGTCCGGTGGCGCCAGTGGTCGCGGCCGCCCGGGCCAGCAGCAGCGGGAACGGCAGTGTGCCACCGGTGCTGGCGGCGTCGGCGGCCAGGTCGAGCGCAGCAAGCCCGAAGTCCGCCAGTCGACCGTGTGCGACCTCAGCGCCTTCGGGGTCGAGCAGCCGGACCGTCACCCCGTTGATGCTGCCCAGGCGTTCGGCGACGAACGCGTCCGCCTCGGGCGCGAGGCGAGCCCTGGGCGTCGTCGCCACCCACCCGGCGGGCCGGTTCCCCGCGCCGAAGCTGAAGACCAGCCGCTGCTCGATGCCGCGTCCACCGCGAGCCGTGGACGCCACGTCGAACCCGTCCGGGGGCACGGCTGCCCGCCCCACCATGTCGGCGGCGGCAGAAGCGCGCTCGAAGTTGCGTCCGGCGAGCTGGTAGACCGACTCGGCCAGCCCGAGGTCGGTGAGCCCGTCCAGCGAGCGGATCACATCGTCGATCACCGCCTGCAGCGCCTGCCGCTCCCCTGCCGGCCGCCCGGCCGCGGCAGCGGCAACCACGCTGCCCGGCGCGTCCAGTTCCGCCTGCGCGAGCTGCCAGCCGTTGGCCACCAGCCGATCGGAGGCCTGCCCGGCGTTCTCGCCGGTGGCCACGCGCAGCGGGTACCTGCGGCGGAGTTCAAAGACCAGCCAGTCGAGCTCGAGGCCGTCGCCGGACGCCTCGTGCAGGTCGCGTTCCAGCTGGTAGCCGAGCAGTGCACCCAGCTGCTGGCCTGCGCGCATCCCTGTGGCGAGGTCGAGCGACCGGCGCACCCTGCGGGACTGCAGGTCGGTGGCGAACGGGGCCTGTGCGTCGGTCGGGGAGCCGCCGTGCGCGGCCCACGCGGCGCGCAGCACACCGGCAACGGTCGCCTGCCGCATCGAGGGGCTGAGCACGAAGCCCTTGTTGTCTGCGTCCTGCTCCACCCCGTCCGGCAGGTCCGGGCGATCAGGGACGGGGCTGAGCCGGCGGCGGGTGACACCGTGCACATAGCCCCACGCGCCGAGTTGCAGGCCGTCCGGACGGGACCGGCGCAGCTCGCCGAGCCGTTGGGCGGCCAGTGAGGTGACCCAGGCGTCGTACCGGTGCGAGCTGGTGTCCAGGGCCTCCCCCACCAGCCGGGCCCGGGTCTCCGTCGGGATGTGGCGGAGGTCGGCGACGGCGTCGAGGAAGGCCCGGACGGCGTCACTGAACAGGTACCGCTCGATGTCGGGATGCAGCTCGACGTTCGCGGCGATACCGGCAAGCTTTTCGGAGATCGTCGCCTGTCCGGCGCCGTCGGTGACCATGCCCGCCAGCTTGTCCGCCCTGGTCAAGAGCGGCTCGACGCCGTAGAGCGCGCTCGTGCTCACCGCCGTGTCTGCCACAGCCGTGATCGCGAAGGTCGGCTCGAGGGCCAGCTGGTAGCCGATCAGGGACCGGTCGGCCGGCGGGTTCATCCCCGCCCGGTACTCGTCCGCCGCAGCGGAGGTGACCTGCAGTGCCGCATTGCGCAGCAGCAGGCCCAGCACGCTCTTCGCCTCCTTCGGCTTCGGGTCGAGGAAGTTGAAGTCGAGGTCGTCGTCGACCGACATCGGCAGCCACAGCCGGGCCGGGTCCTTGCGGTACAGGTTCCGCAGCACGTACGGCAGCGCGTCGCCGAGGTTCAGTTCCGCGGCGAGCCGGCGCTGCTGCGCGGCGTTGTCGTCGTCCCCGCCGAGCAGGTCAATAAGGCCCGGCGGCAGGCTCGAGGACGCGTACGCGCTACGGATCCGCACCGAGCTGGAGACCGCCTCGTGGCTGTACATCGCCAGCCCGGAGGGCGCATCGCCGAACCCCATCAGCCACAACTGGCGGACCCGCGGCAGGTAGCCGCCCAGCCAGGAGACGAAGCTGTTGTCGCCGTTCGCCTTCCACCCGGCCGGCTGTACGGGCAGCAGACCGTAGGGCTGGCGGCCCACCCGCAGGACGGGCAGCGGCCCGCCGCCGCGGACATGGTCGACCACATGCTGGTAGACCTGCGGCGTCAGCTTCACCGGGAACGCCGGCTGTGCCTGCTGCCGCAGGAACGGCCCCCACGTGGCCTCGAACGTCGCCCGCTGCATCGCCCGCGCGTCGGCGTCGTCGGTGTCCGCAGCCCCGCCGAGCTGCGCAAGGGCATCCAGCGGCACGCCGAGGGCCGTGCTGAGCACAGCGGCGTTCGACCCCGCCCTCGCGACCGGCTGGGACGCCGGGTCGAGGCGGGCCGGGTCGGGCCGCGCGGTGTACCCGCTGCTGGTGTCGGACAGGTTGTTGGTCGGCGTCCCGGGGGCGACGAAGCCCGCCCCGTCGGTGAGGCGATGGCTGGCGACAACTCTGGTGAAAAGCTGGCCGGCATCCTCGGGGGCCAGCGAGACGCTGAACCCGATCACGGTCACGTCGTCGACGTGGCTGGTGCCCTGCGGCAGCCGCACGGTGACCGCCATCCCGGCCGCCTCGGCCTTGTCGTACTCGGCCATCCACCGCATGCCCTCGGCGAGGACGATCACGTCGCCGTCCAGGTTCGCCGTGGACGTCGCAGCGGACATGTCCACCCCAACCTGCACCGCGTCGGCCAGCGGGAGGCCTGGGACGACGATCACCTGTCCGGCCACCCGCACCCGGACGATGAACAGGTCGGGCAGCGCCCGGGCGACGGTCGCCCGCGAGGTGCCCGGCGCGCGGAGCTGCACGTCGGGGAAGGTCAGGTCCGCAGCCGGTTCGAGGATCTCCCGGATCCACAGTGCCCGGTGTGGCCCGACCGCAGCGGCCAGCGGCGTCCAGGCCTCGGCCTCCGGGGTGCCGCCTCGGACGGCCGTCCAGTAAGTCTTGCCGCGCGTCACCTCGTCCTCGGTGAGGGCCGGCTCGTGGTCGTCGATGTGGATGTCGTCGGGG
>JBBRIY010000217.1:0-5213 GCA_038220215.1 Propionibacteriales bacterium | reverse complement strand
GGGGTAAATCCAGCCCCGAATCACGTCAGGGCGACCCGGAACCTCCGAACAGGAGAAACCATGAAGCAAGGCATCCACCCCGAATACGTGGACACCCAGGTCACCTGCACCTGCGGCAACACCTTCACCACCCGCAGCACCGCGAAGAGCGGCGTCATGCACGCCGAAGTCTGCGCCGCCTGCCACCCGTTCTACACCGGCAAGCAGAAGATCCTCGACACCGGCGGCCGCGTCGCCCGCTTCGAGAAGCGCTACGCCAAGAAGGACGCCAAGTAGCTGACTCACAGCGCCGGGTGCTCAGGGAGACCTGAGCCCCGGCGTTTGTCTTTACGTTGGTGCGATCAGAGGGAGAGGCATGTTCGAGGTAGCTACCGGACTTCGTGAGGAGTTCGACCAGCTCGAGCAGCAGCTCGCCGACCCCGCGATCCACTCCGACCTGGCTGCGTCGCGCCGCGTGGGACGCCGGTACGCCGAGCTGAGTCCCATCGTGCACGGGCTCGCGGCGCACGAACGACTCACCAGTGACCTCGCGGCGGCAAGGGAACTCGCAGAAGAGGATCCGGCCTTCGCGGAGGAGGCCGATGCCATCGCCGCCGAGCTGGCCTCCGTCGAGGAGCGCCTCACCCGGTTACTCGCCCCGCGCGACCCCAACGACTCTGCTGATGCCCTGATCGAGATCAAGTCCGGCGAGGGCGGCGAGGAATCCGCGCTGTTCGCCGGCGACCTGTTCCGCATGTACAGCCGCTACGCCGAGACCAAGGGTTGGAAGATCGAGGTCCTCGACGCCCAGGAGACCGATCTCGGCGGGTACAAGTCGATCACGGTTGCCATGAAGGCGACCGGCGCCCCCGACCCGGACAACGCCCCCTATGGCGTGCTGAAGTTCGAGGGCGGCGTACACCGCGTTCAGCGCGTGCCTGTCACCGAGTCACAGGGACGCGTGCACACCTCAGCCGCGGGCGTCCTGGTGATGCCGGAGGTCGAGGCCACTGAGGTGCACATCAACGACGACGACCTGCGCATCGATGTCTACCGGTCCAGCGGGCCCGGCGGACAGGGTGTCAACACCACCGACTCCGCCGTCCGCATCACCCACCTGCCGACAAACATCGTCGTGTCCTGCCAGAACGAGCGGTCGCAGCTTCAGAACAAGGAGTCGGCCCTGCGCATGCTCCGTTCCCGCCTGGTCGCCCGTGCCGACGAGGAGGCTGCGACCGCAGCGTCCGCCGCCCGTCGCTCACAGGTACGCACCGTCGACCGGTCTGAACGGATCCGCACGTACAACTATCCGGAGAACCGGATCGCCGATCACCGGATCGGATTCAAGGCCTACAACCTCGACCAGGTCCTTGGCGGAGACCTGTCAGCCGTGATCTCGGCCCTGCAGGCCGCCGACCTGGCCGAGCGACTCGGTGGCGAACAGGCATGACAGCGGTCAGCCAGCTGCTGGCCGACGGCGCCCGGCGCCTGGCGTCCACGGCAGAGGCGCGGACGCTGCTGGCGCACGCCGCCGGGGTCGACCCTTCCCGGCTGCTCCTCCTTGATTCCGTCACCGGGACCGTGGAGGACCACTACCGCGGGCTTGTCGACCGCAGGGCCGGCGGCGAACCCGTGCAGTACCTCACCGGGCGCGCCTGGTTCCGCACCGTCGAGGTCGTGGTGGGCCCAGGGGTCTTCATCCCGCGTCCGGAAACCGAGGTCATGACCGGCTGGGCCATCGAGCGACTGCGGACGCTGGGGGAGCACCCGCTCGTCGTCGAGCTGTGCGCAGGCAGCGGAGCCATTTCCGCAGCCATTGCCGCCGAACGGCCAGGGTGCCGCCAGTACGCCGTCGAACTGTCCCCGGAAGCTGCGCGCGTCGCGGAGGGAAACCTCGCCGGTACCGGCGTCGCCCTTGCCGAGGGCGACATGTCCGCCGCCTTCGGTGAGCTGGATGGGCAGGTGGACCTTGTGATCGCCAACCCGCCCTACATCCCGCTGGTTGCCTGGGAACACGTCGCTGCCGACGTGCGCACCCATGAGCCGGCGCTCGCGCTGTTCTCCGGGATGGACGGCCTCGACGCCTTGAAGGTGGTTGCCCGGGCGGCCGCACGGCTCCTTCGTCCCGGCGGGCTGGTGTGCGCCGAGCACGCCGAGGTGCAGTCGGAGAGCGCCGTGGCGGTGTTCGCGACCAGCGGCGCCTTCACCCTCGTGACCGACAACACCGACCTGAATGACCGCCCACGGTTCGTCACCGCCGTCCGCGCTGGCAAGCTGGCAGGATGAGCGGCATGGCACGGGTCTGGGACATCGCCACAGAGGCGGACGCTGCGATCGACGCGGCGGCCACCGCCGTGATGGACGGGGCCTGCATCGTCCTGCCCACCGACACCGTCTACGGCATCGGCGCCGACGCGGCCTCCAGTCATGCGGTGCAGGGCCTGCTCGACGCCAAGGAGCGCGGCAGGGATATGCCACCCCCGGTGCTCATCGCAGAGGTGTCGATGCTGCGCGCGCTGTGCGAGGAAGTGACCGATGACATGCTCGCGCTCGCGGAAGCGTTCTGGCCCGGCGCGCTGACCATCGTCGTGAAGGGCCACGAGCACCTGAAGATGGACCTCGGCGACCGTGGCGACACCATTGCCGTGCGGGTGCCCGACCACGACTTCACCCGTGAACTGCTGCGCGCGACGGGTCCGCTCGCCGTGAGTTCGGCCAACGTCTCCGGGCAGCCGGCGGCCACGACGATCGAGGATGCGCAAAGCCAACTCGGCTCCCGGGTGCGGGTGTACCTCGACGGAGGTCCGGCAGGCGAGGGCGAACCGTCCACGATCGTCGACCTGAGCAGTGGGACGCCGACCATCCTGCGCCAGGGACGGATCAGCCGCGCGGCGCTTGCCGCGATCCTGCCCGCGCTGGCAGAGCCGGAGCCGGAGCCGGAGCCCGAGCCGGAGCCCGAGCCCGAACTGGAGCCCGAGCCCGAACCGGAAGCCCAGGCCGGCACGGAGCGCGACGAGCCCGACAACGTGCTGGAGGACGACCCGCAGGACGCCCCTGATGCGTGAGTACCTGCTGGTACTGCTGGTCGCAGCCGGGGTCACCTACCTGCTCAGCGGGCTGGCGCGCCGGCTCGCCTTCCGCTACAACGCGGTTGCCATGGTCCGTGACCGCGACGTGCACACCAAACCGGTCCCGTACTTCGGCGGGGTGTCGATGTGGTTCGGGCTGGCGGCAGCCATGCTGGTGGCCGCCCAGCTGCCGTGGTTGGGTGGTTTTGCGCTGGTCACCCACGACGCCGCGGCAGTGCTTTTCGCCGGTGGCCTGATCTGCGCGGTCGGGGTGATCGACGACATGGTCGAACTCAACGCTCTGGCCAAGATCGCCGGCCAACTGCTGGCAGCCGGCGTCGTCGTCCTGAACGGGGTGAAGGTCTACTGGATCCCGCTGCCGGACGCGATTGTGTCCCTTGACGATGGCAGCTCGATCGTGGTGACCGTCGTGATCATCTTCATCGCCGTCAACGCGATCAACCTGATCGACGGCCTCGACGGGCTGGCCGCGGGTGTGGTCGGGATCGGCGCGGGTGCCTTCTTCACCTACGCCTTCCTGCTCTCCTACGAACAGGAACTGGTGCGGGCAACGGCGTCCAGCCTGATCTCCGTCGCAACGGTCGGGGTGTGCCTCGGCTTCCTGCCGTACAACATCCACCGGGCCCGCATGTTCATGGGGGACTCCGGCGCCATGCTGCTCGGCTTCCTGCTCGCGACGGCGATGATCAGCCTCACCGGGCAGCTCGACCCGTCCCAGCTGAGTCGCTTCGGGGCGAACGCGCTGGCTGCCTACCTGCCGCTGCTCCTGCCGCTGGCGGTGATGGCGTTGCCGTTCCTCGACCTCGTGATGGCCTATGTCCGGCGGACGCTGGCCGGCAAGTTGTGGTACCAGGCGGACAAGCAGCACCTGCACCATCGCATGCTCAAGCTCGGGCACAGCCACGGCGGGGCGGTCGCGCTGCTGTGGCTCTGGTCAGCGCTGGTGGCGTACGGAGTTGTACTCATCGGTCTCTTGCCCAACCCCGTGACAGTCATCGCCCTCCTCGTCGGCGTGCTGCTGGCCGCGTACCTGACCTGGGGCCGACGGGTCGTGCGTCCTGCAGATGTCTGAGCGTCCGCAGGTCCCAGCTGGCCCGACGGTACCGAGCGCCAACGTGATGCGGGCACGACGGCTCCTGGCGGGCGGCGCAGTGGGCGGTCATGCCGCGATGATCTCCTGCGTCGTGGCGTTCGGTGTCGCCGGCGGCGTGGCCAGCGCGGTGTCGGCAGCACTGGCCGGAGTGCTCACCATCGCCTTCTTCACGATCGGCCAGGGCGTTCAGGTGCTCGTCGCGGACGCCGATCCGCGCACCGTCCTTTTCGCCTCGCTGGTGTCCTATGTGGCACGGGTCGGCGGGCTGGGGGCGCTGCTGGCCATCGCGCTGGGGAACGCCGACCGGTTCCAGGCGATGGACACCACGGCAGTCGCCGTGACCACGATCGCGGTCGTCCTCGGCTGGCTCGCTGCCGAGATCAGGGTGTTCTCGCGCCTGCGTATACCCGTCTTCGACGAAACCGAACGACCCTCGGACACGGTGGGCTGAAGTGGTGATTTCGGTCCGTTACGGCTGGTAAAGTCCGGAACGCCATGGGTGAGCAGAGCGGAATGGACACCGGACTACGGGTTCTCAGCATTCTGATCTCCGGACTGATCTTCTACGGAGGACTGGGCTGGGTGTTGGATCGCTGGCTGCAGACCTCCTGGTGTCTGCCAGTTGGGATCATCCTCGGCGCCGCAGCCGGGGTTTACCTGATAATCGCGCGCTACGGACGTTCCGCATGATCGACAGACAGGAGAGTGCATGCCAAGCCTGGTCGGTCTGCTGATCCCGCTCGAATGGGCAGTGTGCCTCGGCGAGCAGGGGGGTGAGCACGGCGCGGAGGGCGCGGCGGAGACGGGTTTCCCGCCCGGGGTCTCCAGTTTCTGCTCCCGCGCGCTGTTCCCCGGAACCGGGCTGGAATGGCTCAACAATCACCTCGTGCAGGCGATCCTCGCCGCAGCAGTGGTGATCGGCTTCTGGCTGTGGATGGCGAATGCGCAGAAGGTGGTGCCCGGCCGCAAGCAGTTCGTCGGCGAGTTCCTCTACAACCTGATCCGCAACACGATCGCCCGCGACATCCTCGGGCATGACTACCGTCGGTACC